>CAZTKR010000124.1:0-10685 GCA_964614115.1 uncultured bacterium
CTATGCCCGCATCATCCAGGCCGGTAAAGCGGATGCGATCATGACGGCCCACGTGTTCAACCGCTATCTGGATGTCAGGTTTCCAGCCACACTCTCGATGACGACAATCACGGGTATACTCCGCAAAAGGCTGCAGTACGACGGTGTCATCGTTTCCGACGACCTGCAGATGGGAGCCATCGTCCGGGAATACGATCTCGACACAGCGGTCATCACCGCCATCGACGCGGGTGTGGACATTCTGGCCTTTGCCAATAACAACGGTTATGAAGAAGGCGTGGTCACCCACGTCTGCCGTTTGATCAAGCAACGGGTGAGTGAAGGCCGAATCTCGGAAGCACGCATCGCGGAATCGTACCGGAGAATCCAAAGACTCAAATCAAAGCTTTCAGAATCCACTGGGTGATCGTTAGCAAATTGACCTTTCATCGATGATGATAGAGAAGATACAATAGTTTAAATTTTGAATGATGGGAAAGACAAAATAAAGTCGAAATGTCATTCTCATCGAGATATTCAATTTTCCATCGAGAATAAGAGACAAGGAGGTCGAAAAATCATGAACAATCGACGCTATATCAGGCCGGTGGCACTGTTCATGGCGGCATCCATTTTGATTACACTGGTGGCCTGTGCCGTGAATCCTGTCACCGGGAAAAGCGAATTCATGCTCCTCTCTGTCCAGGAAGAAATCGCACTGGGCAAGGAAACCGATGGACAGATCATCCAGATGTACGGCCTTTATGAGGACCCCGCGGTGAGCGCCTATCTCACAGACCTAGGCGAGCGAATGGGTACGATGACCCACAGACCAGACCTGAAATACTACTATAAAGTGCTGGACACACCCGTAATCAACGCCTTTGCCGTACCGGGAGGGTATATATACTTCACACGGGGGATTCTGAGTTACTTCAACAACGAGGCGGAACTGGCGGGTGTCATGGGACACGAGCTGGGTCATGTGAACGCCCGGCATTCGGCCAGGCAGTACAGCCGAGCCATGCTGGCCGGCCTGGGCCTCGGGATTGGCTCTTTGGTCTCGGAGGACTTTGCCAAGATTTCCGGAGTCGTGCAATTCGGCGTGGGCATGCTGTTTTTGAGGTTCAGCCGGGATGACGAGCGTCAGGCTGACGATCTCGGCGTAGAGTACTCCAGCAAAATGGGTTACGATTCTCACCATATGGCGGCCTTCTTTGAAACCCTGGAGCGGTTGAATCCGGGCTCCGACCTCAAAGGGCTCCCGGGATGGTTTTCCACACACCCAAGCCCCGTGGATCGTGTGGCTGCCGTGAAAAAGAAAACCGTCGAATGGCAGCAAGAACTCGGTAAATCCCAGTATGCCGTGAACCGCAACCCCTATCTGGAGAAAATAGACGGCATCGTCTACGGCGAAGACCCCCGTCAAGGGTATGTGGAAGGCAACACATTCTATCACCCTCAGCTCCGGTTCATGTTTCCCGTACCGTCCGATTGGTCGTTGATAAACATGCCGACTCAGGTTCAAATGGTATCCAAGAACCAGGAGGCTGCCATCATACTGACTCTGGGGGAAGGGGACTCACCGTCCGATGCGGCGCAGAAATTCATCCAGAGCAGCAATGCCGTCGTTCAATCATCCAATGCCATTCGGGTTCATGGATTCCCGACTCAGAAGGTAATTTCCGACCTGCAGGCAAGCGAACAGGAGTACATACGGGCCATGTCCTATTTTATCGAAAAAGAGAACATCATCTATGCGTTTCACGGCTTCACTGCAAAAAATGATTTCTCGAAATACACCTCTACGCTGGCGAGAACGATGGACGGATTTCGGGTACTCACCGACCCGTCAAGAATCAACGTGAAGCCCGAGCGATTGGTGCTCCGCAGCGTGGCTCGAAGGAACAACCTTAGAAACATACTGAAGGAATGGGGCGTGCCCAACGATAAACTGGAATACATGGCCATACTGAACGGAATGCACCTGGACGATACCATACTCGCGAATACGCGTCTTAAAATGACTAAAAAATAAGGATTTAGAGGATAAAAAACCAGGAGTAGTACAATGATACAAATCGGTTTGTGGTTCCTCATCGTGTTCATCCTTTCGTGGCTCCTGGGGCCATTCACTCAGCTAATCATGATTATTAATCCCAAGCTTCATCAAAAAATGGGTTTTATGGAAAAAAAGGCCTACCTGCCCGAATTCCGCTGGTTTGCCCTCATGCACAGGGGAACGGCATACGCGGACATGACCTTTCTGCTGTCGGGTGCGGTGTTCGTGATCGGTGCATTCCTGGAAAAAGCCTGGTGCATCCCGTTCGGATTCTTCACCTGTGCGGTTTATGTCTATTTTTCCCTCACCTACATCTTTCAAACGCTCCTCCTCACCAGGAACGAATTAAGTCCCATATCCAGGAGTCAACTCCCTGCATATTTCCTGTACGGTGCTGCGTTTTTTGTATTCGGCCTATACGGGATGTTCTATCTCTCACAATTCTTGTAACGATAACCAAGGGCGAAGACCATAGAAGAACTGAACCAAAAAGCTTTGTTCCTCGGTCCCAAGACCGAAAACAGCCGATTCTTCAAGGATATGCTGAAATGGATGATCGACGACCATATCAGTTGGCGCGATAACTTTCATCCCGACGATAAACCAACCATCTCCCGCACTGAAAAACAAAAAAGCGATTTCAAGGCGACTCTGCAGAGAACCGCCGAGGCCCTGGTGGAGCTGGCCTGCACACTCCAGCAGAATTCAGTGCCCTGGTTCTCTCCCAGGTACCTCGGCCACATGACGTCGGATACGCTGATGGCCGCCACCCTCGGATATATCCTCACTATACTGTACAATCCCAACAACGTCGCCTACGAAGCTTCCCCGGCAACCACGGCCATGGAAATCGAAGTCGGCAAGCAACTGGCGAGATTACTGGGTTATACGACCGAACGATCCTGGGGGCATATCACGTCGGGGGGCACGGTGGCGAATTACGAAGGATTCTGGGTTGCCCGAAACCTGAAGTCTATTCCCCATGCCATCAAGGCCGTGAAGCCGGAGCTGGTCGAAAACATGGATGATTGGCAGTTGATGAATCTGCCGTCCCATCGGATTCTTGATCTGGTCGATCGGGTCAAGGAAGCGGGTGCGATGGAGCAGGTTCTGCGGTATTCGGCCAGGGGCACGGGTGTTAAGGCGGAAACTCTCGGCAAAGTCCTGGTTCCCCAATCCAAGCACTATTCGTGGGTGAAGGCAGCCGATGTTCTGGGTACGGGCCAGGAAAATCTGGTGTTCATCGACGTGAAAGACAACTATCGCATGGATATCGACCATCTTAGGAAAACCATCGATGGGTTGGCCAGGAAGAAGATACCCGTATTAGCCGTCGTGGCCGTCGTGGGTACGACCGAAGAAGGCGCCGTGGACGAAGTCCACAGGATCGTGGAACTCCGAAAAAAATACGAAGAGCAGGGCATTTCTTTCTATCTCCACATCGATGCCGCTTATGGAGGGTACTGCCGTTCCATCTTCCTGGACAAGGATGATGAATTCATGGATTACGATGTCCTCAAGCAAACGCTCCACGAACATCACATCCTCCATCCGGACATCGACTGGCCGAAAAAAGACGTGTACGATGCGTTTCGGGCCATGCCCGAAGCCGATTCCATCACCATCGATCCCCACAAGATGGGATATATTCCGTATGCATGCGGAGCAGTAGTATTCAAGGACAGACGCATCCTCGATCTCATCTCGTACTTCGCCTCCTATGTGTTTGAAAAAACGGAGGATAATCCGTTGCTTCTGGGCAGCTATATAATGGAGGGCTCCAAGGCCGGTGCCATCGTAGCCGCAACGTGGATGGCCCATCGCGTACTGCCGTTGAACATCACCGGATACGGGAAAATCATGGGTTGCAGCATCGAGGGCGCACAACGCTTCTACAAGGCCCTGCGTGCGGCCATTCCCCTGGAGTTGAAGCAGAAAAATTACATCGTCTACCCCCTCACCGAGCCGGACTTTAACATGGTCGACTTTGCCTTCAACGAGGCAAGCAACACCGATCTAGAGGCCATGAACGAACTGAATCAAAAAATCTACGAACTCTGTTCGTATAAATCGGGTCCTGTTTATTATCACAGATTCATCGCATCCAAGACCGATCTAAGCTACCAGGAGTACGGCAATGCGCCCAAGACATTCGTGGCCAATTTCGATATACCCGAGAAGGAATGGAACAGAGTCAGGAGTGTCTTCGTGCTTCGGTCCTGCGTGCTGATCCCTACCTGGTTGGCAACACGACTTTCGAGGAATACTGGAATCACTTCATGAAAACGATGTGGAAAAATCTACTGAACGTCTTAGAAAACTCATAAGGGTATTCTCTCATGAATATGTATGCGATAATAATCCTTTCGGCTCTACTCCTGGAATTCGGGATAAACCTCATTGCCGATATCCTGAATCTGAAAACCCTTAAAAGTGAATTGCCTCAGGAGTTCGATTCGGTTTACGATGCGGAGAAGTACCGCAAATCCCAGGAATACACGCGAACCAACACACGATTCGGGTTCGTGACATCCGGATTCAACCTGCTCATTCTGCTGGTCTTCTGGTTCGCCGGCGGGTTTAATTTCCTGGACACGGTCGTTCGAGGCTGGCACCTGCATCCCATCTGGACAGGCCTGATCTATATCGGCATACTGATGGCCATCCGAATGCTTCTCTCGCTTCCTTTCAGCATATACGCGATATTCGTCATAGAGGAACGCTTCGGCTTTAACAAGACGACACCGGCAGTATTTATCACCGACTTGCTCAAAGGGCTGGCCCTTTCCATCGTCATCGGCGGGCCGCTCCTGGCAGGCATCCTGGCGTTTTTCCAGTACGCCGGTACCTGGGCATGGCTCTATGGGTGGATTCTGTCCGTCATCTTCATCCTCTTCATACAGTACATCGCCCCCACATGGATCATGCCCCTGTTTAACAAGTTCACACCCCTGGAGGAGGGAGAGCTCAAAGAACGCATCTTCTCGTACGCCCAGTCCGTCGCGTATCCCCTGGCCGGGGTCTTCGTGATGGACGGTTCCAAGCGCTCCACCAAATCCAACGCCTTCTTTTCGGGATTCGGGAAGAACAAGCGTATCGCTCTGTTCGACACACTCATCGAAAAGCATCCTGTGAAGGAGATGGTGGCGATCCTCGCCCACGAAATCGGCCACTACAAGCTGAAACACATCCTCAAGGGTATGATCATCAGCATGCTGCATACGGGCGTCGTCTTTTTCCTGCTCTCCCTTTTTCTGAGCCAGAAACCGCTGTTCGACGCATTCTTCATGGATCACATGTCCATCTACACCGGATTGATCTTCTTCGGCATGCTCTACACACCCATCGAGCTGATACTCTCCATCTTCATGCAAGCATTCTCCCGACGCCATGAATACCAGGCGGACCGATTTGCAGCCTCCACAACCCGAGACCCGGAATCTTTCATCGGTGCTCTGAAAACCCTCTCCGCCCACAACCTGACGAACCTTACGCCACATCCATTTTATGTCTTCCTAAATTATTCCCATCCGCCCGTGCTCCAGAGGATACGGGCATTAAAAACGTGAGAAAGGAGTGAATATGAAAAAGACCGCGATTTGTTTTATCCTAATATGGGCATCCATCCTCAGCCATTGCACCAAGCAACCGGCTTTCGATGAAACCTCGATACGTAAGGATATCCTTGCCGTCATGGACGCCCAGGTCAAGGGCTGGAACGCCGCTTCTGTGGAAGGATACATGGGAGGTTATGTAAAATCCGACTCCTTGCGATTTGTCAGCGGTGGCACCGCCAACTACGGCTGGCACAGGATTCTGGAAAGGTTTAAAAAAAGATATCCCGATGCCGAAACCATGGGCATACTGTCGTTCACGGACATTTCCGTCACAGTCCTGTCCGACGACGCGGCCGTCGTCTTCGGCCGGTATACGCAGGAGAGGAAAAACGACCGGCTTACCGGTTTATTCACACTTCTTTTCAGGAGAACGGACAACGGCTGGCGTATCGTGCATGATCATACATCCTCAGAGTCATAACGGGAGATATAATGAAACTGTTTTCTCCAGTACAGGTAATACCGATAAAGAACATCCCTCTGGAACATGAGGATTGATGAGGTACCAAAATTCGAAGCCATGAGAAATGATTTCTTCATGCTTGATGGTTATATCATAATCCGAAAGCAGGAGCAACAACGAAACGATGGAAGAGACGTCTGAAAACATCACGAGAAAAAAAATAGATGCATTGGAGAACATCCTGGGCAAATCCTTTTCCGTTCTGGACGATGGTTTCGTCCGTGTCATCGACTACATGGGCTCCGACGCCTCCATCGTCCAGGCGGCCAGAGTATCGTACGGTGAAGGAACGAAGAAGATACGTCAGGATCGAGAACTCATCCGGTATCTTATGCGGCACCATCATACGTCCCCATTCGAAATGTGTGAGATTAAACTCCACGTGCGTGTCCCCATGGACGCCTGGCGTCAGTGGATACGCCACCGTACGGCCAACGTGAATGAGTATTCAACGCGGTACTCCGTGGCCATCGATGCCGCCCAAAAAACAAAACCGAACCAGTGGCGACTTCAATCCAAGTCCAACCGTCAGGGCAGCTCTGGAAAAACGGACTCCTCCATCGGAAAACGTTTAACCCAAGAGGAGGAAAAACTCCATTCCCTGGCCCGTGATATCTACGACGATCGCCTGAAAGCCGGAATCGCCCGGGAACAGGCCCGAAAAGACCTTCCTCTGTCCACGTATACCGAGGCCTACTGGAAGATCGATCTGAACAACCTCCTCCATTTCCTCCGACTTCGTATGGACGAGCACGCCCAGGTCGAAATCCGGTGTTACGCCAACATCATCGGGAACGAAATCGTCAGCCGATGGTGTCCCCTGTCCTGGGAAGCGTTTCTGGACTACAGAATGAACAGCGTCGTATTCTCATATGCCGAGCAGACGATCCTGAAATGGATAGGACGCGGTAACATCACCAGAGCCATCGAGGCAGCAGAACAACTTGGATGGTTAGTGAAAGCAAAAATTGCTTTAAAGCCCCATCTGGAACGAACCGAATTCGAACAAAAATTGAAACGATTGGGACTGCCCGTTCCCTGGAAAAAATCGAAGTAGGCACTTAATCATACACATCATGCTCTAATGATCATTTTTCAGATGACATGAGTCTGAGCACTTCCTTGTAACATCTCTAAGTAAAAACGATGAATCCGCGGATTAGGAATATGCCCTAGATTTTGATGGTGTGTATTTGTTGTGCATGATAGCTTTATGGGGATATTCAAGTAGGCAGCGGAAATCAAATCTCTTATATCATCGACATCATCTTTCATAATTCCAACGAATAAAAAATGCCCGATGAATCGTGATCTCATTCATCGGGCCTTATGGAAAGGCAAGAAGCCAAGGGAATTCGTATTCAGAACCATCCCAATCGCCTAAGCTCCGGTATGTTCCTTTTTAAGCTATAGTGCATATCCTCCAGCTCGTCGGCCAGTTCCTTGATATCCTCGGCTTCCTCCTCCAGTCTCTCCGCTTTCACTTCGATCTTATCCGCCTCACGCTCTAAATCCCGTTCCAGATCATCCGTTCCGTAATTCGGCGAAATCAATCGAAACACGCCCACCACGGCCTTCAGACCGATTACAGCGCCTTGAACACCCACCTTGGCTCCCTCCCAGCCGATTTCCATCGCTTCGTCCACGATGAAATACACCTGTTCATGGTATTCGGCCAACAGCGCTTCCTGCTCAGTGTTGGTCTTGATACGATGGCCGTTGATGTACAGGCGGTACGTCTCCGTGATTTCCACATATTCATCGTCGTCATCGTCTGGATATAAAATAACACTCCCATCGTCGATGGAAATGTCCACCCCCTCCAGGCAACCAATTCTTCGGTCAAAGATGCTCTTGCTGCGACGCTTTCGTTCCATCCCGTAGACAGAAGAGACGGCCAGCAAGAAGGCCATCACCATTATTAGATGCTTTTTCATCTTGGACATCCTCCCGTTCTTCAAAACGTATCTACATTAAATACGATTGGGCCGGAGAATGGTTACACATCATTCAGACAGTCATGAAACGGATGACGGGAAAAATGGATGGATGTACACGGTTATTTTTTAATCAGGCAGGATATTTCACATAATCCATTTGACAGAACTTATAGAAGGATCTGCGCCCTACTTCCTGATCCCCAACTCCAGAATACGAATCGCGCTTTCTTTTCCGTTCTCTCCCACTTCCAGCACCGGCCCCACGCACGAGGGACATCCGCTGGCGCAACCGCACGACAGGACGAGTTCCAGGGCCGCCTTCAACAAAGCATCGTGGAGGTTATATATTTTCCGGCTGTATCCTACGCCTCCCGGCGTGTGCTCGTAGATATACACGGTCGGCGTGGCGGAAAAGGGAGATCGGAGCATGGGAACTGTCCTTAAGTCCTTGGGATCGGTCATGACCCAGAGCGGGACGACGTTCTCCAGCACATTGGCCACGGCCTTTAATCCATCGCTCAGGCTGGCTTCGGTCAAGGAAAGTGTGTCTTTGATCGCTTCATCCAGTTCCCACCAGTAGGCCGATGTGTGCATCGTCATCTCGGGCAGATGAATTTTCCCAGCACCCACGTTCTCGTGTGTACCGAACTTGATTTTCTTAAAAAGCGTGACGAGCGATGTCACGCTCACCTCGCCGTTTGCCTTCTGACCGCAAGGAATCCCATCCGATTCAAAGGTTTCCATCACGCGGATATCGGTTTTCATCTGAGAATCCGTGTAATAATCGACGCTGACCTGCCGAACGTACGCCTTCCGTCGCTCCCAGTCCAGTTTGTCCACGTGGTACTGCATACCTTCGTGGATATAGATGGCTTCGTCGTGAACCAGCATCTGGGCGCTGAACAGATCCACCTCGCCGATAACCCTTTCTCCCCGCGTCGTATCGATGATGACCACGTTGTCCGGTGCGGCCCGCCTGAGACTGACCTCCTCCGCCGGGTACGACTCGCTTGTCCAGTGGTACTGGTCGTCCGATTTATGGATGACGTGATGTTCTTCCAGGTAGTTCAGGAGATCGTCCGTGGCATCCACACCGAAGCGTTCGCCCTCGCGAAAAGGCAATTCGAAAGCGGCGCACTTGATGTGAGAGAGCAGGATAATCAGGTTATTGGGGTCCACGATTCCCAATTCAGGCGTGCGTTCAAAGAAATACTCGGGATGGTTGATGATGTACTGATCCAACGGGCCGCTGGTCGCCACCAGTACGGCTACGGAGACCGACTCTCTCCGGCCCGCCCGGCCGGCCTGCTGCCACGTGGATGCGATGGTTCCGGGATAGCCCGCCATGATGGATACCGAGAGTTGGCCGATGTCGATACCCAATTCCAGGGCATTGGTAGAGACAACGCCCTGTATGGTTCCGTTTCGCAAGCCCCGCTCGATCTCCCGCCGTTCGTTGGGAAGATATCCTCCGCGATAGCCCCGAATCAGGCTGGGCGATTTTTTCAGGGATCGCATGGCCTCTTTTAAATACGTCAGGAGGATTTCGACGCGCAGCCGGCTCCGGGCGAATACGATGGTCTGGACGCCTGCCCCGAGAAACTGCTTGGCGATGCTTCGAACCTCCTTCACCGATGACTTCCGGATGCCCAGCTCCTTGTTCACGACTGGTGGATTGTAGAAGATAAAATGCTTCTCCCCGCGTGGAGCGCCGTTGTTGTCGATGAGTGTGACATCCTCCACGACGAGCTTCTCGAAGAGCTCTTTTGGATTCGCAATGGTGGCCGAGCACCCGATGAACTGGGGTTTGGAGCCGTAGAATTCGCAGATGCGTTTGAGTCGGCGAATCAGATTGGCTAGATGGCTGCCGAACACGCCCCGGTACGAATGCACCTCATCGATGACCACGTACTTCAGGTTCTCGAACAGCTTAACCCATTTCGTATGATGGGGCAGAATGCCCTGGTGGAGCATATCGGGATTGGTCACGACGATGTGGCCCACGAGACGGATGGCCTTTCTCGCCGACACCGGCGTATCCCCGTCGAAAGTGTAGGTTTTGATGTCCACACCCAGGGTTTCGACCAAACCGTGAAGTTCTGCCACCTGGTCCTGGGACAACGCCTTGGTCGGAAAGAGGTAAAGAGCCCGGCTCTCAGGATTCTTCAGAACGGACTGAAGAACCGGCAGGTTGTAACAGAGGGTCTTGCCGGAAGCCGTGGGTGTCACGACGACAACGTGCTTGTTCCGGAGTATAGCCTCCACGGCTTCGGCCTGATGCGTATAGAGTTTCTGGATACCGCGCGTCTTCAACGCATCCATCAGCTTCGGATTGATCTCTGACGGAAACGAAGCAAATCGAGCCTCTCGCGGAGGAATCCGTTCCCAATGGGTCACATAATCCACAAAATCCGAGGAACGATTCAGAAAGTCAACGATCTGTTCGATATTCATGGACCATCACTTTATTGTTTAAATCTTTATGAATCCGTAAGAAAGCATTCGATTTGGGTGTTTAATCTTGAAAAGATTATCTAGCCGATCTCCGAATAAGTTACATTTTTATACCAGTAAAAACAATGAAAATTTAAGACAAGTCTCTTTTCGTTGAAACCGAACGCAAT
>CAZTKR010000125.1:0-10550 GCA_964614115.1 uncultured bacterium
AAACAGACCTGATATGATATGATATGATAATAAAATACGGATAAAATGCAAGTTGTAATTTTTAGAACATGGTTCCGTCGTGCCGGATAAAATTGAAGTAAGCGTTTGCATCGCTCAAAATCGTGTTCAGAAGACGTCATCATCCATTGGGGACAAAGTCCCATCATGATGAGTGGATACACAATCACCAGCTGGCATCTGGATTATTCAATTCGAATTTTTTCAACACGACAGATGGCGGGATGACGCTTATCGGTTATGACAGTCGGCACATCACGATCCGATCCCGTCCCGCCAGGTCCTGCCCGACGTGAATGTCGCCGATGCCATCCAACGACAGTATATCCCTGACCATACCGGATTGATTCTCACCGATTTCCAGGATGATCAGGCCCGGTCTTTTCAACAGGTCTGGGATAAGCTGTGCAAATCGTCTATAAAATATAGTGCCGTCACTGCCTGCTTCCAGGGCGAGCTTGGGTTCAAACGCGCGTATTTCTATGGGCAGTTTTTCATACTCGGACGAAGTTACGTATGGCGGGTTGGAGACGAGTACATCGAACGGCCCGTTCAGGTGTTCCATCAAATCCGACGCGAATACATCCAGTACGCGATAATCGATACGATCCTGCACATCATGAGCCTGCGCATTTTCCGTCGCGATTTTAACGGCAGGCTCACTCCGGTCGATGGCCGTCACGGATACGTTTTTCGAGTACGTGGCCATAGAGACGGCGATATTGCCGCAGCCCGTGCCGATGTCCAGGCAAGAGACGGGTCGGTCGGATCCGAAAACAAGCGGAATTTCTGACAGGGCTTTTTCGACGAGCGCTTCCGTCTCGGGTCGCGGAACGAGAACCTGGGGGGTGACCTTAAAAGACAGGGACATGAATTCGGTGCTTCCGAGGATGTACTGAATCGGCTCGTGGTCGGCTCGCCTCCTGAGGAAGCTTTTATAGGTGTCGCGTTCCCGTTGCCCCAAAGGTTGATCAAACCGAAGATAGAGTTCCATGCGTGGGAGTTGAAGGACATGGCCCATCAAGCGCTCTGCGTTCAACCGGGCGTTTTCTATCCCCTTCGATTCCAAGAAGGCCGTCGCTTGTTTCAATACATCGATAAGCCGCCAGGTTTTGTGTTCGGTTACGATGGTCTCTCCTCCGGTGGTCATTCTGCGTATACGGCGCCCGTTGTATCCGTTGTAATATAAAGTTTTTCGGGATACATCACAAACATTATCAGGAATTGTCTTGCTTTAAAGAGACAAATTTTTATATTTCTTTTATAACGATCGAGAACGACATTGACGGTTTTACGGGATTCTTTTTCCGCAATAGGATACATCGAACCAGGAGGTATGCATCATGCTTAAGAACGATATCTCGTCATACGAACTCCCCTTAGACCATCTCCGGTGGGATTGTGATCCGGAAGCACTGGGTATCAAGACGACGAAGGATATCCCTCCCTGCAAAGAGATCATTGGCCAGCATCGTGCGATACAGGCCATCCGGCTGGGACTAAAAATCAACAGCCATGGTTATAATATCTACGTATCCGGCCTGACCGGAACAGGGAAAACCACGACGGTCAAGAAGCTCCTGGAGCAGATGGATTCGTCTTCACAAACTCCCGACGATATCTGTTATGTGAATAATTTTAATGATCCCGATTCGCCCAGTGCACTCTTTTTCCCTGCGGGACAGGGCAAGCGGTTTGCCAAGGATATGGACAAGATGATCGTTTCTATCCGCACCCACATCCCCCAGCTCTATGAAGGCGAACAGTATAAGGATCGCCGCAAGGGGATTGTCGAGTCCTTCAAGGCGAAATTGCAGAAGATGATTCAGAAATTTGAAGCCAAAGTTCAGAAAGAAGGTTTCAGCCTGGTACAGGTACAGTCGGGACTGGTGACGCGGCCGGAAATTTTGCCTGTCATCAACAAAGACGTCGTCCCATGGCAGAAGTTGAACGAGCTCTTGGCCCAGGGGCAGATCGATGAGGAGCAAGTGGCTGAATTGCGCAAGAAGCACGATCAATACATGGAGGAATTGGAACGCATTGCCGCGGCCAATCAGGAATTGGAAAAAGATATTCAGGATAAATTGCAAGACCTCGAACAGAAGGCAGCTGAACCCATGGTCAAGGCCCAGATCAATGCCTTGAAGAAAAAGTATCCACCCGAGCGGGTTGGATGCTATCTGGATACCGTGCAGATGGATATTCTTCAGAATCTCAACCGA
This sequence comes from uncultured bacterium, assembly GCA_964614115.1. Classification (GTDB taxonomy): domain Bacteria; phylum Zhuqueibacterota; class QNDG01; order QNDG01; family DSAB01; genus CAZTKR01. The sequence goes on from CAZTKR010000125.1 coordinate 2,241, forward strand.
TTCAAGAAGGAAGAGGATGAAAAGGAAAAACAGCAAATCGTCCTCCTGCAGGCAGCAAAGACCCAGGCACCGGATCCGTTCATGGACTATAAAGTAAACGTGATCGTCGACAACTCCCAAACGCAGGGGACGCCCATCGTCATAGAAACCGCGCCCAACTTTAACAATTTATTCGGCATGATAGAGCGATCCTGGCATCCATCGGGTGTGTGGCGAACGGATTTTACCAAGATCAAGGCCGGTTCCATACTCCGGGCCAACGGAGGATACCTGGTGTTTAATCTCCTGGATGCGGTAGCCGAGCAGGGCGTTTGGAAAGTGCTGAAGCGAATCTTAAAGAATAATCAGGTCATCATCCAGAGTATCGAATCTTTCTACGGTTTTGCCATATCCGCATTAAAGCCCGAGCCTATCGATATTCAACTGAAGGTTCTGGTCATCGGCGACGAATATACCTACAGGACGATCTATCAGCTGGACGATGAATTCAAGAAAATCTTTAAGATTCGAGCAGATTTTGATACCGTGATGGACAACAATAAAAAGGCCGTCAGGGAGTATCTGGGATTCATGTGTAAAATCACCAAGGACGAAGATCTTTTACCCATGGATAATACCGGGATGGCCGGCGTCATCGAGTACGGCGTCAGGCTGTCGGGACAGAAGAAGAAGCTGAGCACGCGGTTCAGCGATATTGCCGATATCGTGCGCGAAGCCCATTACTGGGCCACGCAGTCGGGAAGTAAGATGATCAAGGCCAAGCATGTCGATAAGGCCATCGAGGAGAAGAATTACCGACTCAATCGTGTCGAAGAAAAGATTCAAGAGATGATCGAAGAAGGCACGTTGATGATCGACATCAAGGGCGCCCGCGTCGGTCAGATCAACGGATTGTCGGTGTACAGCCTCGGCGATTACACTTTCGGCAAACCCTCTAAGATCACCGCCGAGACAGCCGTCGGACGGTCCGGGATTATCAATATCGAGCGGGAAGCGGGTCTGGGCGGAACCAGCTATAACAAGGGCGTTCTGATCATCGCCGGTTATCTCCGGCGTATGTATGCCCAGGACAAGCCTCTAGCCATGTCGGGTTCTCTGTGTTTCGAACAGTCCTACTCGGGTGTGGACGGCGATTCGGCATCATCGACAGAGATTTATGCCCTGCTGTCTTCCCTTTCGGCTGTTCCCCTGAGGCAGGATATCGCTGTGACGGGTTCGGTGAATCAGAAGGGGGAAATACAGCCCATCGGAGGCGTGAATCAGAAGATCGAAGGTTTCTTCGATGTTTGCAAGGCCAAGCGTCTCACAGGACGACAGGGCGTGATGATCCCGAAGAAAAACATCGATGACCTGATGCTGCGTAAGGACGTTGTCGATGCCGTTGAGAGAGGGAAATTCCATGTATGGGCCGTGGAAACCATCGATGAGGGGATCGAGATTCTTGCTGGCCGGCCGGCGGGAAAGAAAGACAAAAAGGGTAACTATCCCGAGGATACGATTCACTACCTGGCCAACCAGAAGCTGCAGGAATTTGCTCAGCGGATGAAGGGCTTTCGAGGGGGGAGCGAAGCAGAATCCAACAGCACAGACTGATGCAATTTTTGTTTTAGGGTATACCTTATTAAGCGTGTCTCCAAAGAAAAAAGTGTGAATCCCATCGTTCTTGGTGTGGACCTAGCCGGGGTGCCGAAACGGCCTACGGGTATTTGTATGCTGAGGGGCATGCAGGCTCGCACCTGTCTGGTCTACACCGACGAAGAAATCATCCGACTGGCAAAATCTGAGAATCCAGCCGTCATCGCCATCGATGCACCCCTCACACTGCCCCCGGGGCGGAAGACCATCGAGGACAGGTCGGGCGAGCATCTTCGGGTTTGCGACAGGGAACTCCTCAGACGAAAGATCAAATTTTTTCCCATCACACTCGGTCCCATGCGGGTATTGACGACACGAGGAATGGGTCTGAAGGATGAACTCGAAAGCCTGGGGTTCAAGGCCATCGAGGTCTACCCCGGGGGTGCACAGGATATACTGGGTATCCCGCGAAAGCAGAAAGGACTGGACATCATGACGGTAGGCCACAAGCGCCTGGGCATAAACGGATTAACGGACGGTTTGTCCGATCACGAGCTGGATGCCGTTACGGCGGCGTACGTGGGAAAGCTTTTCATCCAAGGAGAGGCGGAGGTGTACGGGAATTTTGAGGAAGGGGCCATCGTGATGCCCCCTGATAAATAAATGATAATACGAAATCATCGGGGACATCATCGATATACAGAGAATCTATTGACTCCGAGCTTGTCTACCATGAATGTATTCGGTTGATGGAATTCTCGCTAATCCATGCCGTTCCTATAAACGTATCTTGATCGTAAATCCTGTTTAAAATATCGTTCCCACTGAGACGTAAAACACGTCCTGCATACCTCCATCGGCGATCATGTTTTTATCGCCTCTGCCGTAGATGGCATCGAATACGCCGAGAGGTGTGTACAATTTGAAGCCGACCCCAATGCCTTTTAAGTTATACGCCTTATAGAGGTCTCCGAGGAAACGGTACTCGAAGTCGAAGGCGAGGTTACCCATGAGAGTAATAAACAGGTTGTTCTTGAATTCGTACCGATAATCAATCCGTAGCAGACTCAACTGGCTGCCTCTAAGTTGATCGTATTGCATGCCTACGAACGTGTTGGGTCGTCCCTGATTGAAGTATTTATAGACCGGTAGTTCGGAAGAACTGGTTCCGTAGAAACCATACACGCGTAACGTATGGCGTTGAAAGAATGTCTTGTAAAAGTCCGTGGAAAGGCTCAGTCGTGTGTAGGGTATGCCCGATTCCAGTCTCAGGTAACTTCCCTCGAAGCGGCCACGAACCATGAACCCATTTCGAGGCAGGAGGATGTCATCGAGACCATCGATATCCATCGTTGCTCGAAAATAACGGAGCCGGTCCTCCCAACGCAGGGTGAGGGAAGAGTCGGGAATAGCAATGCTGGGTTCGGCATCCATTAGTTCATACTGATAGAGGATTTCAGCGTTGAATGTATGGCTGAGCAGGAATCCCACTCCGACACCCACAGCGGCAGAGCGATCATCGTATCTGGCGGCTCTTCTGCCGTCGGTACTGAATATATCCGTCGGAATGCTCTTGTACTCGAATTGCAACAACGGATACACGGGAAGATTCAGGGTTCTGGATGGATAAAAAACTTTCGATCGAAAATGCCACAGTCCTGCAAACTGAAGTTCATGTTTAAAACACATGCCTGCCAGGGGGAAGTTTGTGGTTTGAAGCCCTGCGGCGATGATGAGATTGTGAAAATCGTCATACCGTACTCCAAGGCTGATCTGCCTTTTGGGCCGTTCCTCCACCTGGACTTTCATATGAAGCCGTCCTTCACCCGCAGGCTCGAATGCGTACCGAATCGAACGGAAATATCCAAGTCCGTACATCCGCATGATGTGGTTGTTGAGGTTTTCCAGATTCAGACGGTCGCCGGGATTTACGCCCAACATCCGGTACACAAACCCGAAGGGAAGATTCCTGTGCCCATCAACCGATATTCGAAAGATCTGCGGAGCTCTGGGTTTTCGAATCCGAACATTCAGCCGAACCGATTCATCGGATAGAGGTCGGACTTCGTACTGAGCATCTTCGCATAAGCCCTCTGTCATCATGGTGTTGAGACAGTCTTCGATGGTAGGGACATCCAACGGATCGCCTTCGTGGACTTGCAGATTGCTGCGGATTTTCTTCTCCGATGTGCTCATCAGGCCGGTGATCCGAATCTCTCCGATACGGGGCCGTCCATCAGAAGACACACTGTCTGTCGCTTCATCAGAGGACATCCTCATGTATTCATCCTTGAGCGCTTGCAAGGCGTCCAAGTTCTCCCTGGCCGCCTGGTCTCCGCGCTGGACGATGCTCTTGATTTTATCGTTTTCAAAATCGGCTATGGAGAAACCGGTGAGATCCGGCTGTATTAAAATATCTGCACGCGTTACATTTTCTCGCCATCGTTCCAGACCGACGATGCTCAGTGTCTGCTGAAAAACGTCGAGGATATTCGTAATCTGCTTGGGCTCTGAGGGTGTTTCTCCAACATCCACGGCGATGACGAGGTCGGCGCCCATTTTTTTGACGACATCCACGGGCAGGTTGTTGACGATGCCTCCGTCCACCAGGAGGGAGTCTCCCCACGTCAGCGCGCTAAAGATGGTGGGAATGGCCATGGTGGCCCGCATGGCCTGCGCCAGGGATCCCTTCTTGATCACGACTTCGTTGCCCGTGTTGAGATCCACGGCCACGCAGCGGAAGGGAATGGGCAGATGGTCGAAATCGTTGACGCTTTCGTAGGCAAACGTCAAGCTGGAGAACAGGAGCGATAGCCTCTGCCCTACGATGAGTCCCGAGGGAATAGTCGGCACGAGCCCCTGGAGGCCGAGCTCGACCTGGTATTTGCCGTTCTCTATTTTCTGAAAATAAGGCTGCAGCGAGCGGCTCGGTTTGTCGGATAAAATCTCCATCCAGTTGTTCTGAAACGCCATATCCTCCAGTTCTTTTCCCGTGTATCCGATGGCATAAAGGGCTCCACCGATGCCCCCCATACTTGTGCCGGCGATATAGTCGATGGGGATATGGAGGGAGTCGATCATCTTCAGGATGCCGATGTGAGCGAATCCTCTTGCACCACCACCGGAAAGGACGAGGCCGATCTTCGGGCGTTCGATGGTTCCACTGATGATGGGCGAAACGCAGAGCATTCCGGCGAGGACGAGACCTATGAGGGAAGGTTTTTTCATGGTTGAATTCCTATCCCATAATACCTTGTAATGTATGGAAATACTAACAGTGGAAGGTACAAAATAGGAAGGTCGAAGTCAACGAGAAAATCCATTGTAAATGGTGATATGTATTGACTCGTCGCTCTGCCAGATGTGAGATCGAGTCCCGTACTTTCGTCAGGTTTATTTATAGGAAATATGTCCGATTCGTCAGATACTTTTATAGATCGATGTTTGACTTTCCTCTGGATTGGAAATCTGAGCAGACGCCAACAGTCTGAGAAGTCAGAAAGAAATCGGTGAGGAAAAATGAAAAGATATTCGACCTGCAGTCATCGATCAGACGTAAAAAAATCCAGCTACTCTGTGGAGAATTCGATCTTCGAGTGACTTCCGTCGCAAAAGGGTTTGTTCGCGGATGCACCGCAACGGCAAAGCACCGCACGGGTTCCCTTGAAACCGATTTTCCCGTCGGCCTGTTGGATGGTAAACGGACCGGAAAGAATCAGCGGACCGTTGGGTTGAAGGACAACTTGGAGTCTACCAGTACCAAGTTCCTGCGACAAGCCGGCCGATTTTTTGGAGGAGACTTTTCCAGAATCGGTGAACGCGTTCATGATATGGAAGTTATCGCAGAAGGGCTTACGCCGGGAAAAGCCGCACCGGCAGAGGGCGATACGCGTATCGTGAAGCAGAACGTCGCCGTCCTTGGACAGTACCTCAATGTTACCCCTCAGGTACAAGGGCCCATCCTCGTTCAGGATGACCGTGTTTTTTTCGGGAACGGATTCTTCCGGTCCTCCATCCAATCGCTGGAAGTGCAAGGCTCCGGTGGGACACCGCTGGATGATTTCGGCTACTCTATCCGGATGTGCTGCATCGGGGTCGACCCAGGGTTGACGTAGCGCGTTGAAGACTTTTGGCGCACCTCGAAGACAGGCGGCGACATGCGTACAACGGTCTATGATAAACGATACGACGATGTTCTTGCCTTTATACTTGATGATGCGTTCTCTGATGCGTGCCATATATGTTGCCTCAGAACCTGTCTGGCTTCCAATCCCCACTTAGTCTTCCGGAGCACTGGCACCGGGAAAATCAATATCGTTCAGGATATTAACTGAGAGCGTCACGATTTTTATGATTCGCCCTCTTCAATGTCGAAATCTTTTCCCAGGAAATGTCTGAACCAGAATTCAACACCTTCCCGGTTGGAATGGTTCCTCTTTTTTCCGCGAATACCATGGCGCTGGTTGGGGTAGATCATCAGCTCGAAGTTTTTCCCCATGTTCTGGAATATATCGATGAGTTGAATCGTGTTCTGCATATGAACATTGTCGTCTATGGTGCCGTGGGTAATCCGGAGTTGTCCCTTGAGCAGGTGAGCATGGGTCAGTACAGAGCCAAACGTGTATCCTTCGGGATTCTCATCGGGTGTGTCCATGTATCGCTCCGTGTAAACCGTATCGTACAGTCTCCAGTCCGTGACCGGAGCGTGGGCGAGGCCGTGGGTGAAGTAATCGGCCCCGTATGTCAGGGCCATACAGGTGGTGTACCCTCCGTAGCTCCCCCCGGTAATGCCGATACGTTCGGGATCGATAAAGGGCTGTTGGATAAGCCATTTGATGGCAGTGATGAGGTCGTGCATCTCCCATTTGCCCAGGCTTCGGTGCATCAGGGCCACGCCTTTCTTGCCGAAATGGCCCGAGCCGCGATGATCTACCGTGATGGTGATGATGCCCTGTTGAGCTAGGAAGTGCGTGTTCAAACTGCTAAAGCGGTTGGCTACACGGGCTGAATTGGGTCCGCTGTAGATGGAAAAAATGATCGGATATTTCTTGGATTCGTTAAACTCGGGCGGAAGCGTCCACACGGCGGGCAGGTCGTATCCATCTCCCGATGGAATCGTAAAAAGCTCTGCCTTGCCCAGGGCAACCTCGTCCAAGAGGGGCAGTTTTTCATCACCCATATCGCGGATGTGCTTTCCTTCCGTCGTCTTTAACTGCCTTCTGGAGGGTTGATGTATGTCACTCCACGTGTCGATCACGAAACGACCGTCTGGGGACACATGGCAGCGATGCGTTCCGGCCGACTCGGTGAGCTTTTTGATTTGACCGCTATTCAAGTCCACACAGAAGAGGTGGGTTTCCGTCGATTTTTCCCGGGAGCCGTGAAAGAACACCTTCTTATGATCCTCATCGACACGGTGAATGTCGCGTACGCGCCAATCGCCCTGCGTGAGGCACTTTTTCAGATTACCGGTCATATCGTAGTAATAGAGATGATGCCAGCCGTCCACATCCGACCGCAGGAGGAATCCACTGCCATCCTTGAAAATGGTGATATCCTCGAAGAATTCGACCCATGCCGGTTGTTTTTCGTCGTAGACCTCTTTTTTTGCACCCGTATTGGGATCGGCCGCATATATTTTGATGTGATCCTGACCTCGATTCATCCATTGGAATAAGAGTTGTTCGGAGTCCGGAGTCCAGGAGGGCCAGGCAACGTAATGATCGGCTTTTTCCTCGATGTCCATCCAAACGATTTTTCCTTTATCCACGTGAGCGACGCCCAGCTTGACAAAAGGATTGGGATCGCCCGATTTTGGATAGTGCTGTGTTTCCAGCTCGCCGTGGGAGCCGTCGGCCTTGGTGATGTAGAATTTGGGTACCGGCGTGTCGTCGAAGCGGAGGAAGGCGATCATCTCGCTGTTGGGCGACCACCAGAAGGCAGCGTATCGGGAGCGCCGGCCGATGATTTCCTCATAATAGACCCACGATGCCCATCCGTTGGTGATGACATCGGAGCCATCATGGGTAAGCCTTCTCTCTTTCCCACTCTCGATATCGATGACGTAGAGGTCATTGTTCCGTGTAAATGCCACACGTTTGCCGTTGGGTGAGAAGTGGGGAATTTTTTCCTCAGCCGTGTCGGACGTCAATCGTTTGAGCGTGTCCGCGTCTTTGGAAAAATAGTATAAATCGTTTTCATGGGTGAAGACAAATCCCGTATAATCATCGGTATGATCGTCGTAATCCTCGAAGGATAGGCCCGGGGGCAATTTTTTATCATACAACTTAAAATCGATGTAGACACTTTCCTTACCCGTGGTCGCACTGCCCTTTACAAGTTTTAGAGCGGTTCTGCCATCCTCACCCAGTTCGGACAGAAGATAATGTTCATCGTCCAGCCAGGCTTCGACATCGGCCAGGGCTTTCAAGAGTCGGGGCTTGCCCCTCTCATAGGCTTGTTTGTAGGTCAGTTTTTTGTTCTGAGCTCCGGCATTCGTCAACAATACGGTGAATGTGATACATAAAATCTGTACAAACAGGTATCGACGTTTCAGCATTTTCGTTTTCTCCCTTATTTAGAAACAGATGATTGATTAAAATAATAATAAAATAAACTGTTAATTTCAAGGGAGAACTGGATTTAATGTCGATTTATTTTTTTCAGGAGCTTGGTGAATAGAAGGACTCAAAAATGCTTATGGAGGATCGAATTCTTAGGTATATGATGTACGAT
>CAZTKR010000126.1:0-10499 GCA_964614115.1 uncultured bacterium
TTTTTTCAATGCCTCATACTCTTAATAAAAGGTCACCAGTAATGTACGCTATCAGACGATTATTTTTAAATGCCACTATGAGGCTAATGCGGCGATTTATTTTACTTATATTATTTTTCATCAATTACGTCACTGTTGGTTCTTTTGCCTGCCTATGCCATAATCATGCGCGCGATTTCCGTTTTCACGAAAATTGTCCCGCTTGCCAATGGCAGGTCCAGTTCCAGGACGATTTTTCCGAAGCTTCTGCCATTCTCGATGCCCTCGATAATCCTCTTCAGTTTATTGAATACAAACCCTATGATCAATCGTCTATCCAATTAAAGGAATGTGTTGGATTTACTTATCTCTCTCGCGCTCCCCCAACCCCACTCTCGTAAAAGTCCTGAATAGACATTCTCAAGGCGTTTTTTCATTGTATGAACAACGATTGCACTGAGTAAAAACGCCATCGTGCTGCATCAAACTGCATCCTGGATTGAAAAGGTTGGAGGAATCAGCCAATGATACATCGAAGATTATTTATTTGTATTATAATACTGTTCCTTCCGTTCGTCGTTTATGGGCAAGTACAGGAGGACGTTGCGGAAGAAGAATTGATCGAATTATTGAAAGAGCAGAAAGTAAAAATAGAAGCACTCGAGAAGCTCATACACGATCTGAAGGTAAAAATCGAGAAGGCCGAACAGGAAGATGAGATGAAAAAGCTTCTGGAGGAAGCGCAAAAGCTGGCCAGCCAGAAGAAAGAAAAGAAAGCGACCCTGGACCGGAAATTCCACAGTGGTCTCAGACAACAGTCCGCCCTGAATCCCAACATCAGTTTAAGTGGTGATTATTACTTTGCCTACGGAACGTCGGAAAGCGATTACAACCGGCTCCCTTCCGAAGAATCGTGGGGTACCGGTCAGATGTTCCTGAGAGAGATGGAATTGGGAATGCAGTCGGCCTTAGATCCCTTTTCCCGTGCCAAAGTATTCATTTCATTCGGTCGGGAGGGCGTCTCTTTAGAAGAAGGATACATGCAGTGGCTTAACTTACCCTTAAACATGAACCTGAAGATGGGTGAATTGAAGACCCAGTTCGGAAAACTAAACCGTTATCACGATCATGCCCTGCCCCAATTTGAAAGACCGCTGGTGCTTACCAATTTTTTCGGGCTCACATCGTTGAAGGGATTTGGCGTGGCTGCCAATTTTCTGCTCCCATCGATGACGGCCGATGTGAACGAGCTGGATCTGGAGGTGGTGACCGGAGGGGTTGACCATAGCTTTACCAGTGAAGGCAAACATAATTTAATTTATGTCACCCATTTTAAAAATTATTATGATATAAACCGCAGCACGTATTTTGAGTTTGGTTTTAGTGGTGCTACAGGCCACAATGATTCGGAAGAAACGTACCGATCCTACATCGGTGGACTCGACCTGACACTGCGCTGGGCTCCACCGGATCGGGCTAAGTATCGGGGGATCGAGTGGCGGACCGAGTTTCTGTACTCCAGACGAAATGCTTTGGACAACCATATCGATGCCTGGGGATTCTTTTCATCCATTCAATGCCGGCTGAACGCACGATGGCTGATGAGCGCACGTCTTGATTATTCCCAACTTCCCTGGAACAGCGATTTGGAGGAAAAGGGTGGTGCCATCTGCTTCGATTTCTGGCAGAGCGAGTTCGTCTTCGTTCGATTTCAGTATACCTACATCAATCGGAATTTCGACGAGAACGACAGCCGGTTCATCTTCCAGACGAACTGGGCCATGGGACCGCATAAGCACGAAGCGTATTGATAGTGGACAAGTACTTTGAAAATGAGAATTGAATGAAGGAGTGAAAAATGAAGATAAAAAACTTTACCCTGTTTGTCGGCTGTTTGCTACTTTGTTTAACAACGATCCTGCACGCTGCCGATAAGGTCAAGGTCATCACAACTTTTTCCGATTTTGCCACCATCGCAAAAGAGATTGGTGGGGACTTCATCGATGTGGATTATCTTTCGTATGGCGATCAGGATCCTCACTTTGTGCCCCCCAAACCCAGTCTGGCCCTTAAACTCAAGAAGGCCGATCTGCTCGTGGCCACGGGGTGCGATTTAGAAATGTGGCTTCCGACCTTGATGGATAAGGCCCGGAATAGCAAAATAATGGACGGAGCGGTAGGCTTTGTGACGGCCTCTCCGGGGATCGAAATTCTCGAGAAGCCGGCAACGATCAGCCGATCAGAAGGGGATATACATGTCATCGGTAATCCGCATATACAGACGAGTGCCATCAATTGGAAGAAAATTTCCGAGAATATCCTGATCGGGCTGAAGAAAGTCGATCCTCAAAATTCTGAGTTCTATGAGACAAATCAGCAAGCATTCGTGGATCGAGTGGACAGGGCGTTGTTCGGAGATGAATTGGTAGAATTATTCGGCGGCGACCAACTGGAAGCGCTCCTGTATGCGGGCACCCTGTTTGATTTCCTTGAAAGAGAATACCAGGGTGAGAAGCTGCTGAATAAACTGGGTGGATGGATAAAGAAGGCACTTCCATTCCGGGGTAAGGAAATTATCGCCTATCACAAGAATTGGTCCTATTTTGCCAAAGATTTTGGCCTGACCGTCTTGGGCTATATCGAGGTGAAGCCGGGAATCCCGCCGACACCCAAGCATGTAGAAAATATCATTCAGCTCATCCAGGATTCCGGTGTGGATCTCATGCTGGTGGGCAGTTATTTTGAAAGACGCAAGCCCATGACCATCTCTCAAAAAACGGGGATCAAGGCACTTTTTCTGCCCGTATCTGTGGGTGGTTTACCCGAACTCACGGATAACTTTAAACTCATGGATTACTGGATCGATCAGATTAATGAAGCCATCCAAACAGAGGGTGCCGATTCCGATACACAGCATGGAAGGCACAGAGAAAGGAGAAGGCATCAAGGACATTAGACAAACTTAAGCATTCGCTGGATCATCTCATCAAATCAGGAGAATCCTATGCTGCAGACACTTAATTTTCTGTTGATTCAGATTGTTCTGTTGGCAGTTGTAACTTCCGTACATACGTATCTTGGGCTTCACGTCATCAGGCGTGGTATCGTTTTCTCCGATCTATCCCTGGATCAGCTGGCTGCGTTTGGCGTGATTGTGGGCATCGGACTGGGCATACAGGGCGGGACGACGGCCTCTTATTTTATTGCCTTCATCGCCGTACTCGTGGGCTCTTTTTTACTAGCCTATTTGAAGCCCAAGAACAAACTGATCCCCCAGGAAGCAGTCATCGGTATCATTTACGGCCTGGCCTTGGTGGCCTCCATCATGGTAGCCGAAAAGATCTCTGGTGGCTGGGCCTATGTGACTCAGGCTCTGTCCGGCTGCCTGCTCTGGGTGAGCTGGCATCTCGTGACTGTTACAGTCTTTGTGTACATCGTACTGGCGATTTTCCTGTACAGATTTCGGGAGAAATTCATTGCCATAACAGAGAAAAGGAAAGATGTGAAAAACGAAAATATCTGGGATCTGTGGTTTTTCATCTGCCTGGGCATTATCACAGTACTTATCGTACCTATTGCCGGCGTTCTTTTAGCCTATGGCTTTCTGATGATCCCGGCCGCTATCGGGGCTCTTTTCACGAAAGAGTGGGGTAGGGGATTAAAAATCGGCTGGGGTATGGGTTTCCTGGCCTCTATGGTGGGTCTTTTTTCATCGTATTTTTTCAACCTGGCATACGGCCCCAGTCTGGTTCTTGCTCTTGGCCTGTTTTTTATGGGAGCCCTCGTTATACGTATTCTTTTGCCCGAACATAAATAACCGCTTTACGGAGAGGACGAGACTATGTGGGAAATCGTTCAGTTTTTGTTTCCGCCTTTTATTGCCTGTCTCACCCTGGTAGGGATTCACGGGTATCTGGGCATTCATGTTCTCCAAAGAGAGATTATTTTCATCGATATTGCCTTGGCTCAAATTTCGGCTGTCGGATCTACCGTTGCCTTTATTTTGTGGGATAAGGACGAGCATACCTTCATCGCGTATCTCTGTGCACTCTGTTTTTCACTGCTGGCTGCTGCGTTCTTCTCATCCATCCGCAAGAAAGTGACACAGATACACCAAGAAGCAGTCATCGGTGTTTCATACGCCATTGCCGCGGCATTGGCCCTCTTTCTCATGGCCATGGCGGCAGGAGCCGAGATTCATCTGGAACATATGCTCACGGGAAGCATTCTGTGGGCCAAATGGTCGGACATCCTTCCCTGCGCCGGTGTGTACGCGGCCATCGGTGTTTTCCATTATATTTTCCGGGATAAATTCCGTAAAATCTCTTGGAGTTATCAGGAGGCCATCAAAGAAGGCATCAACGTTGAGTTGTGGGATTTTCTATTCTATGCCACGTTTGGCATTGTCGTCACACACTCTGTGCGGATCGCTGGTGTGTTGGTCGTGTTCGCTCTGTTAATTATTCCTTCTACGATCTCGGCGATGTTTACCGAGGACTGGTCGAAGAGGATCGGCATTGCGTATACGGTGGGGGTTATCGTGACGATGTTTGGACTGGCGTTCTCTTATGTCTTTGATTTTTCGTGTGGCCCATCCGTGGTGACGTTGCTCGGTGCGGCATTGATCGTGGCGGCTTTGATCAATAAGTTACGACCTGCCAGGGTGTAGTCGTTTTTAATTGGAAGGGGGATTCCCATGAACATTGTGATGTATATCATATATGGTGTATGCACATTGTATATCATCTACTGGCTGGTGGGTTCCATCAAGCGGAAGGAGAAGCATGAAATCGTGATGGCCGTGGGCGCGTGGTTTTTTATATCGCTGTGCTTTGAATCGTTTGGATCCCTTTCACGACTCGAATACTGGCAGATAGAGTCGCGCTCCTACTTGAAGATCATCGCCACTGTTTTTCTCGTCAGTGCCGGGTTGATCTTCTTGGTTTCCTCACAGACGATGCGTCGTAAAGGGAAGCCCGAGAAGGGCTGGGAAGAGACCACGGAGCTCGTGGAGACGGGTATTTTCGGACTTGTTCGTCATCCCATTTACTTGTCATCCCTCTTTGCTATCGTGGGCGTATGTTTGCATAAGATCTCGCTGGTTTCCATCATTCTTACGCCTCTCGGGGGCGTGCTTTTCTTCCTTGCAGCGTGGTACGAAGATGCCTACAATGAAGAGAAATTCGGTGCCGTTTACATTGAATACCGGAAAAAGACGAAACTCTTCGTGCCGTTTCTTTCTCAATTTTTCCGTATTGATAAAGCCGGTCACACGACCGGCATTTTTTTATTCATCATGTTGCTGTTTGTCGTATTTTGTTGTGTCTTTAACTGAAAAGGTTTATATTTCAAAATCATACTCAAACGAGAGATATCTGGGAGAATAGAAGTGACACAACCGCTGTTACGTTTGGATGGAATTTTTCCGCCGATTCCTACATCGTTCGACGATGAAGGGAATGTCTCCGCTCGCTCCATCCGTCTTCATATCGAAAACTTAAACAAGTTTGACCTGCGGGGATACGTGGTTCTGGGTTCTAACGGTGAATCTGTCCTGTTGACCGAGGAGGAAAAACTATCCGTATTCCAATCCGCCCGCGATATTATCTCACAGGAAAAGCTAATGATCGCCGGTGTGGGCTGCGAATCGACGGCACAGACCATGAAGCTCGCAAAAAAGTCTGCGGAAATGGGAGCCAATGCGGTGCTGGTCGTTACCCCCTCGTACTACAAGAACCGGATGACCCACGAAGCTTTAAAAGTCCATTTTAGCTCGGTGGCAGACGCATGCCCGGTGCCCGTTGTCGTGTATAACATGCCGGCCTGCACGGGGATCGATCTCAGCGCAGAGACCGCTGCAGCATTGGCCGAACACCCGAATATTATCGGCATCAAGGACTCCGGAGGAAACATCATTAAAATAGGACAGATCATTCGTCTGACGGGCACAGATTTTCAGGTCCTGGCAGGATCGGCCAGCTTCCTTCTTCCGGCTCTGTCCGTGGGTGCCGTTGGGGGCATCCTGGCGCTGGCCAACATCGCTCCAGCCGAATGCCTGGCCATCCGAAAGTACTTCATGGACAGCGACCTGGAAAAGGCCAGGGAGCTTCAGGTTCGTATGATTCCAGTCAACAATGCCATCACGAGAGAAGGGGGCGTACCGGCCCTGAAAGCAGCCATGGATATGCTGGGTCTTCAGGGTGGACCCGTGAGACAACCGTTGCTTCCCCTGTCCGATGAGGAGAAAGATCGTTTAAGGAAGACTCTTCAGGATGGGGGCGTATTGTAATCGATAGACAAGGAGATAGTCCGTATGAAAGACCGCACATTGCTTATGATACCGGGACCTGTTGAGTTCGAGCCTGCCGTTCTCCAGGCGTTGGGTGCGCCGACGACGAGTCATGTGGCTCCTGATTTTATCCAAGCCTTCGGTCGTGCTTTGGAACGCATGAGAGAAGTATGGATGTGTCCTTCGGGTCAGCCCTTCGTGATAGCGGGCTCTGGAACACTGGCCATGGATATCCCGGCGGCCAACCTGATGGAGCCGGGGGACAAGGCCTTGGTTCTCTCTACCGGGTATTTTGGAGAGCGCTATACCGACCTCCTGAAACGCTACGGTGCAGACGTTACTGTCGTAAAAGCACCGCTGGGAGAATCGGTGGATTTGAATCAGGTAGAATCGGCCCTGAAGGACGATTCCTACAAGCTGATGACGTTCACGCATGTGGATACCTCGACGGCCGTACGCGTGGATCCCAAACCCATCGGAACTCTCGGACAGAAGTATGGTGTACTAACAATTCTCGACGGAGTCTGTTCGGTGGCTGGCGAGGAGATACGACAGGAGGAATGGGGCATCGACGTGGTACTGACGGCTTCGCAGAAGGCCGTGGGTGTTCCCCCCGGACTGGCCCTTCTCGTGGTCAGCTCTCGTGGTCTATCGGCATGGCGCCAGCGCAAGACAGCTGTACAGAATTACTACGCAGACTGGACAAACTGGCTGCCCATCATGGAGGCATACGAAGCAAGGAAGCCGAGCTATTTCGGCACACCGCCTGTGAACCTGATATGGGCGCTGGATGTCAGCCTGGGACAGATTCTTCAGGAAGGCATGGAGGCAAGAGTCCTTCGCCATCAAAAACTCAGCCATGCCTGCAAGGCTGCCATCGATGCGCTGGGCATGGAGCAGGTTCCCACCGATCCGGCATGGGCTGCAACCACATTAACGGCGCCGTACTATCCCGACGGCATCCAGGGACCGGACCTGCTGCCCAAGATCAAGGAGTCGGGTGCCGTACTGGCGGGTGGGCTTCACCCCGATATCAAGACAAAATACTTTCGCATCGGCCACATGGGAGCCACCAAACCGGGTGATGTGCTGGCCACCGTGGGTGCCATCGAAACCGGATTGCTGGCATGCGGATACACATTCAAGCCCGGCAAGGGCGTGGCTGCTGCACAGCATGCTTTGCAGAGTTGACGCCGTGTATTTTGTTCGGTCATTTATCAGGAAATAATTTTACAGTCGCTTCCTACCATCCAGCGAGGAAACAAAATGAAGTGTTTCAATTTGATGCTATTGTTTTTATGCAGCCTATTTGGGTGTATATCCAACGCACAGCAAATCGATGTATACGACCGTCCGTTACGATCCGAACCGAGTCACTATTACGATGCCATCCATTACCGTGTGAGCCTCCGATTTGACGATGAGAGAAAAACATTCTGGGGAGAGAATACGATTACCCTTTCTCCTTATAAAGACCATTTCACCGAATGCGTTCTGGATGCCGAGACCTTTACCGTGACATCGGTTCGAGACGAGAGGGGACAGGCCCTGACATTCGACCAGCCCCCTCACCGGCTGATCGTCCATTTGACCGAATCCTATAGCTATGAAGACACGCTTTCGTTCACAGTCTCATACATCTCGGAAAATGCCAGGCCCGATCCGGAAGCATTCGGTTTCTCCAGTGGTTTTGCCCTGGGGCTTTCTTTCGTCGAGGCATCGCCAGACAATCCTCCTGTGATTCAGGCCATTTCCTGGCCGACAGGGGCCAGGCATTGGTACCCGTGCTACGATCATCCCCACGATAAGGCCACCCAGGAGATGATCATCACGGTTCGGAAGGCGTACAAAGCGCTTTCCAACGGCCGGCTCATTCGCATGACGGAAAATCAGGCCGAACAGACGAAGACGTATCACTGGTCTCTGGACAGGCCGCATTCAACCTATCTCTCTGTGCTGGCCGCAGGGCCGTATGCCATCGTCCAGGATTCTCTGGGCATGCTGCCCATAAACTACTGGATCTACGAGAAAGACGTCAAGGATGCCATGCGCTCGTTCGGACAGACGCCTGACATCATCGCATTCTTCAACGAGGAGTTTGGTTATACTTATCCCTGGTCAAAATACGATCAGGTTACGATACCCGGCACCGGTGGGGGTATGGAATGCACGACAGCCACACTCATCGGTCAGGGTACGATTCACGATGAGCGGGCAGACCAGGATTTCCCCAGCCATTGGCTGGTAGCCCACGAAGCGGCCCACCAGTGGTGGGGAGACTTCGTCACGCTGAGGGATTGGGGCCATACGTGGCTCAACGAGAGCTTCGGCACGTATTATGATTATGTGTACACGCGCCACGCTTTGGGTGAGGAGGAAGGTGCGGTTACCCTGCTGGAAAAAAAGGAATCGTATCTTGATGAGGCCCATAACCGGTACATGCGCCCCATCGTCTTTCATCGGTGGAATTATCCGGGTGATAATTTTGACAGACACACGTATCCCAAGGGGGCAGCGGTCATCCACATGATGCGGTGGATTCTGGGAGACCGGCCGTTCCGAGAAACTGTTTCCCATTTCTTACGAAAACACGCATTTCAACCCGTGGATACCCACGATTTTTTAACGGCCATCAAAGAAGCCACGGGACAGAATTTCGACTGGTTTTTTGACCAGTGGCTTCTCAGCCCCGGTCATCCTGTATTCTATGTGGAGTATACCTGGGATGAAAAGGCCAAACAAGTACGAATTCGCATCGCTCAGGTTCAGGACAGGTCACTCCATGTCCCAGTGTTTAGAACCCCTGTGATCATCGGCATCGTCACAACCGGTGGGAAAAGAACGGAAAAAGTGTGGCTGGAACAACAGGTCGAAGCATTTGAATTCGCATGCGAGAAAAAACCGTTGATGGTGCGTTTTGACGAGGGCAATTATCTGTTGAAGGAATGGACGTTCGAGAAGTCGGTGGATGAACTCCTGTATCAGCTAGCGCACGACGATGTCATCGGAAGGATATGGGCGGCATCAGAACTGAGTAAATTTCAAAATGACAAACGAGCTGTTGAGGGTTTGATCAAGAGCGCATCGGATGATCCGTTCTGGGCCGTACGGAGGGAAGCGGTCGCTTCTATCGGTTCGTTCCAGGATGAAAGAAAGCGTCCGTTCTTGAAGGAGAGGGCGCTTGATGGGAACTCCAAGGTCAGGACTGCGGCATTGAAAGGATTGGGCGATTTGAAGGAGAGCGCGTTGGTGTCGTTTTTCCAAGAGCGATTCGAGAACGATGACAGCTATCTGGCTCAAGCCGAAGCCTTACGATCCATAGGCAAATGCGGAAATCGCGCATCGATGGATTATCTACAGAATGCTGCAAGGATGAAGTCTCCGAGACGCGTGATCAGGAGAGCGGCCGAATGGGCGATGGAGCAGATAATCGAGTGAAACACTCACATTTATTGAAAAAAAAATTCTCGTGATGGATTATCCGTATCCGATACGATATTGTACGTTATAAACATGGTATGAAAATTCATTGAGTGACGTCATGTCGTCGTTTCCGAGACGACGGGGGCGACAGTTTTATTAAAAGATTTCAAATTTAACTATCGTATTCTGGTTTAAGAAACGCTTGACTGGGGGTCATGAGATCCGGAGTTCAAATCTCCGCGCCCCGATATAGCTAAGGGGTTGTAAATTCTAATTATTGGTATGATTTGTAGCCCTATTCGTTTGGTCTAAAACATTACTATTTTAGTATATTTTGGTATTCTTAATGGAATGAATATGGCACACGAAATGGATTTTTTAGATTAAAAATCGTTGTAAGTTGTAAAGTGGAACAGAAATCACAAACCTTAGGGTAGATAATTTGTCCCATTTTAAGATACTTATCCAATTACTGAGACAGCATTTAGATATAACATTGGTCGATTTATATTTTTAGAATTATGTCTAATCTATCCTTATAAAAACACACGAATTGTACAGATGTGATCGAAAAGTGTCAAGCGAGAACTGACATATCACACCATTGGCCTATCGTGACCTTGACGACAATGTATTTGTTACATGCTTGTTTCGAAACAATTGTCCAACGAATGAAAAAAACTGTCCATGGAATGAAATAACTGTCCATCCAATGAAAAAACCTTCGAGTTAAATTACTTAAGTTATGTCTTTGATCTTTTGTAAGTAGAATCAACGAACTGAGCACGTTTTTCCTAGGCGGGCTCTA
>CAZTKR010000127.1:0-10427 GCA_964614115.1 uncultured bacterium
CACACACTTTCAGAATGGGTGAATTCCGGCCAAGTAATTTCAAAATGTGAGATATTGGAGGATCATAAAAAATTTATTAACTGTATGATAAACAATAATATAATTATATAGATACGGAGACTATCGTTATTTTGGCAATATATTTGCATCATGTTTGGAGTCAAGATAAACTTTAGAAGGACATATTAAGCCTTGGGAGGACAGTAGCGATGAAGCGCATTTTTTATATCGGTGTACTTGTTCTTTTCATGCTGACGTTGCATGGGTCAGTACAGGGACAAGGTTTTAATCTAACGAGACCCGATGCCGTGGGGGGGCATTTTGTGGCATCCCATCTCGACGGTGCGGGCGGCACCTCCGGTTTGGGTCCCGGTTTGGAAGTTTTTCTGAAGTACAACCTCACACCACGAACGTTCCTTCACGCGGGTACGGGTGTCTATTCCATGATGGACGATACCTTCACGCCGAAAACGTTCACACAGACGTTGCTTCCCACATTCGAGGTGCAGGCAGGATACGGCCTCACGCAAGGGACGAATTTTACACCGTTTATATACGGTGGACTCCATGCCTTTGGTTTTACGTATACCCCAAAAGGAAAAACTGCAACCGATCGTTTTTATGACGGCGGTCTGCTCCTGGGCGGCGGTTTCGAGTATGCGTTGAACGAATTATGGTCCTTCCGTGCCACCGGCGATTACCGTTATATTTTTACAGCCGATGCCGATCCAAAGCCCAAGTTCTGGATGGCCAAGGCAGGACTGGCCTATGCACTGAAACCTCCAGAACAGCCCGAACGAGAAGAAATCGAATATCCCCTGGGTGATGATGAAATTTCCCTGGATGATCTTTTCAGAGAAGATACAGAGTCCGCGGACCGGACCTACGAGCAGGATGCCCTGGATGCCTTGTTCAGCGGTGAACAGGCCACGGGAACGCTGGAAGCAGAAGAAGCCTCTTCTTCCTATCCCGATACCGAAGCGGGTCAGTTGATGGCCAGAATTCAAGAATTGAGAAATGAGATGGAGCAGCGGACACGTCGGATTGAAAATCTCGAGAATAAAGTCCAAGAGAATGAAAGAGCCATTGCCTCCGTTACAGGGGGTGTGGGCGGCACTCAAGGATCTTTTGGCATCGACAATTCCAGAAGCTTCAAAGAGAATTACGAAAACGCCCTCCAAAGGTTTTACAATAAACAGTACCAGGATGCCATCCGCATGTTTTCAGGACTGATGGCGTCGAATCCCGATCACCGGTTGGCCAGCAACTGTCAATACTGGATCGGAGAAAGTTATAACCAGTTGAAAGAATACCGCCAAGCCATCGATGCTTTTCGAGCCGTGCTGAATTATAAGAGCTCGTACAAGTTCGACGATGCACTCCTGATGAGCGGTATTTGTTATTTGAAACTCGGAGATTCCGCAACGGCGCGAGAGAATTTCCAGCAGCTCGTAAGCCGCTATCCAGATAGTGAGTACGCACCCAAGGCCATGAGATACTTGGGGAGACTCTAATTTAATCCCGTCGTTATTGAAAAAGGGCCGATGCATGCGATATGCATCGGCCCTTTTTGCACTATCAACTACCTGCCTGTCCATAATCCGATCTGATCTATTTCAATGACTCATCTTTTCCTTCTGTTTTATCATCTTCGGGTTTTTTTTCTGAAGTCGCGAATTCTTCCTCCCATGCTGCATCGCTCTCCTTTTTCTTCCGATAGCCGAGGATGGAAATCCAGATACTGATCTGATAGAGAAAGAGCAGGGGAAAGGCCATGAGCATCTGACTCATGGGGTCGGGAGGTGTAACGACGGCCGAGAAGATAAAGACCAGGACAATGCCGTAACGGCGGTATTTTTTCAAGAATTGGGGTGTGACGAGTCCTGTTCTCGATAAGAAAAACGAGAGTACGGGGAGCTCAAAGATCATTCCTGCCACGATGATAAGTCTTAAGACAAAACTCATGTATTCGGTGATGTTGATGGTGGCTTCGATGGTTTCCGTACCCATGGCAAATAAGAAGGGTAAGACCGTAGGAATAAGGATAAAGTAGGCAAAGGCCGTTCCACAGAGGAAGCAGAATGTGGTGAACAGCAGGGCAGGGAAAAAGTATTTTTTCTCTTTGGGCAGGAGTCCCGGAGCCACGAATTGCCAGAATTGGTAGAAAATAATGGGAAGAGAGACGATAATCCCGACGGCCAGGGCAACTTCCATACGCACCATCAGCATACCGGTGGGCTTTAGAAAAATCAGTTTCGCCGGTTCGCTCAATCGATCGTTGGGAAGTGTGAGAAAGTCGAGCAGTATCCCCGTGAAGGGAAAAGTAACCACGGTGACCAGAAGGACGGATCCCAGACCCTTTAAGATGCGCCATCGGAGTTCCTCCAGATGATCGAGGAACGGCATCTCTTTCGTATTGTGTTTCTTTTTTTCCATCGGCAATGACTGCCTGGCGCGTTAATTGAAACTCAGTCCGGTAAATCCCAAGAATGCAAGAGACATGCATCCGGCCATGATAAACGCGATGGGTGCGCCTTTCATGGCTTTCGGTACATCGGCCAGTTCGAGTTTTTCCCTTAGACCAGCCATCAAGACAAGAGCCAGAGTAAATCCGATTCCGGAGGAAAAACCGTTGATGAGGCTCTGAATCAAATTGTACTCTTCGTTGATATTCAGGAGGGAAACACCCATGACGGCACAGTTGGTCGTTATCAGGGGCAGGTATATGCCCAGCGCCCGGTACAGGCCTGGACTTACCTTCTGGATGACCATTTCCACGAACTGGACAAGGGTGGCAATAACCAGGATAAACGAAATCGTTCGCAGGTATGTAAGGTCGGGCGGATTCCCCTGTCCCTTCATAAATAGTTGAAAAAGAAGATTCGACGACGTGGGGGCTAATAAAAAATAATTGATTGTCCAGGTGACCACAGAAGCCATGCTCATCACAAAAATAACGGCCATACCCATGCCCACGGCGGAATCCAGCTGTTTGGATACGCCGATGTAGGGACAAAGACCGAGAAATTGATGAAGCACAAAATTCGTGACGAATATCGATCCTACAGCGATAATGATAAGAGATTGAAATTCCATGTCGATTCCTCGATGGTTTTAACCGTGCTTCTTGGTTGCTCTACGATTTTCATACCAGGCGAAAAGTCCCAGGAGCATTCCGATGGTTAAAAACGCTCCCGGCGACTGGATCATGAAAAGGACGGGCTGGAATGTGGGGCCGAAGATGGGCATGCCCAGCCACGTGCCGTTCCCCAAGACCTCACGAAATGTGGCGATGATAATCAATGCCAGAGTAAACCCGAATCCCATGCCTAAACCATCGATCAGGGAGATAAAAACATGATGTTTACTGGCAAACGCTTCGGCTCTTCCCAGGATGATGCAATTCACCACGATCAGAGGAATGAAAAGCCCCAAAGATCGGGATAGCGCTGGGAAGAAGCCGGCCATGACGAGCTGTACGATGGTCACGAACGTGGCGATGATCATGATGAATATGGGTATGCGTATCTTCGGATGGACCCACTGACGTATCAATGAAACGAAGATGTTTGAGCACACGAGCACGAACGTAGCGGCCACGCCCATGCCGATGGCATTGTTCACCGAATTGGAAACCGCGAGTACGGGACAGAGTCCCAGCATGAGTCGAAAAACAGGATTCTCCTTATAGAGTCCTTTAATAAATTCTTTTCCTACTGCCATATCAGTCTCCTACACGATCGTTTGAGAATTCGTTTCATGGTTGCGTATCGTCGATGCGATCAAGGACTGTTTTTGCCTGTTCGGCGATGCTGTTTGTAATCGCCCTGGAGGTAATGGTGGCTCCGGTGATGGATTCGATGTCGCCATTGTCCTTGTCCACGGCGATGCCCAGCGATGGTTTTCCGATGAATTGATCCTGCCACCAGGGCGTGGTTTCACCGTTCCGGATTTCTTCACAACGCGTTCCCAATCCCGGGGTTTCTTGTTGGGATAGTATCTTAATCCCAAGAATCGTACCTTTCGGATCTATTCCAACCAGAGTCCGGATGGTGCTGGAATAACCCGTGCCCAGAGTCAAAAACGCATACCCGACAAACTCCGTTTTATTTTTATCGGCATACCCTTTGTAATAAAGAATGACGTCTCCGTCGAAGACGAGCTCTATTTTTCCTTTATCGGTATTGGGGAGGACCGTGAAAAGGCCGTTATTGAGTTCGGTTTCCTGTTGGAGCAGAATTCTGGGTCTCGTAATTTTGTTGATCCATGCCAGGGATCCAGATGCTATGAGTGCCACAATGGTCAACGTGGCGCTAAATCGTAGGATGTCTTTCATGGAATTACTTGCCTCCGAATACTCTTGGTTTTGTATACCTGTCCAAAAGTGGTGTCGTCAGATTCATTAAAAGAATAGAATAGGAAACGCCCTCGGGGTATCCTCCCCATAAGCGTATCACCACCGTGATGATGCCGCAACCCAAACCGAACAGGAGCCTCCCTTTGAACGTAACGGGTGTCGTGACCATGTCGGTGGCCATGAAGAAGGCACCCAAGATGAGTCCGCCGGAGAAGATATGGAATACGGGATCACCCGAGAAGAGGCCCTCGGTGCCGCCGAAAATCCAGGTCAGAATGGCGACGGTTCCGACGTACGTGAACGGAATTTTCCAGCCGATGATGCGTCGATACATCAGAAAAATGGCTCCGATGAGGAGCAGCAATGCCGAGGTCTCGCCGATGCATCCGCCGATGCGTCCGAGAAAAAGGTCTCCGTGGGCGCTGTAGAGTTGGGTGATGGCTTGTGTGGCCTCTGTCACTTGTTCGGTCGTATAGTCGGATGTATGAGCAAGAACGTTCTTAGCGTAACTGAATACATTCAGTGGGGTGGCGTTGGTGATGGCATCGATCCCCGATAACGTGCCTCCCCTGGGAAAGGTCTTAAAAACGGACATGTGTATGGGCCACGAAGTCATCAGAAAGGCACGTCCGATGAGGGCCGGATTCATGGGATTGTAACCCAGTCCTCCGAAGACCATTTTGCCGATAAAGATGCCCACGAATGCACCGATGGCTGGAATCCAGAACGGAACTTCCGGCGGCACGTTGTAGGCAAGCAAAATACCCGTGACCACAGCGCTGCCGTCTCTGATATTCATGGGCCGTTTCAGGATTTTCTGACAGAGGATTTCCGTGATTACGGCCGATGCCGTCGCGATAAGCGTCACCCAGAGTGCCTGGAGTCCAAAAAGGTAAATGCCTCCGATTCCGGCAGGTATCAGGGTGGCGACAACCGTCCACATAATCTTCGGTATCGAGTCCGTATCTTTGATATGAGGGGATGGGGAGATGTAAAATGTTTTATCCATGCGTCAGGATCCTCCGTTTTCGGTTTAGACGGCTTCCCGCTGTTGTTCCGTCCACTGGGCTTTACCTAACTTGATGTAATGGATCAAATTACGCTTGGCAGGACAGATAAAACTACACGTTCCGCACTCGATGCAGTCGAGAACGCCCAAGGCGTGAGCTTCTTCGATCCTCTTGTATTCCACGAGCTTGGCCAGCGTATTGGGTACGAGCTTCATGGGACAGACATCCACACATCGCGCACAGGCAATGCACGGTTGTTCGGGCATCAGTTTTGCTGTTTTTTCATCCAGGACGAGTATGCCAGACGTTCCCTTGATGACAGGTACGTTGCCAGTCACCTGGGAGATACCCATCATGGGGCCGCCGTTGATCAGCTTGGCAGCGGATTCTGTGTATCCCCCGCAAAAATCGATAAGGGACTGAAAAGGCGTGCCGATACGAACTCGCAGGTTTTTGGGCGATTGAACGCCGGGGCCTGTTATCGTGACTACACGTTCGATCAGCGGCTTGGTGGAGGACACGGCTTCAAAAATTGCCAGAGCCGTCCCCACGTTATGAACCAGGCACCCGACATCCATGGGCAGTCCGCCGGACGGGACTTCACGACCTGTGGCAGCTTTGATGAGTTGTTTCTCTGCACCTTGTGGATATTTGACATGGAGGGGGAGTATTGAGATTCCTTTGATGGATGCGGTTTTATCCTGCATGAGCCGGATGGCATCGGGCTTGTTCAACTCGATCCCTATAATGCCTCTCTTAACGCCCAGTATTTTCATGATTATTAGAAAACCTTCGAGGATCTCATCGGATTTTTCCAGCATCAGGCGATGATCTGATGTGAGATAAGGTTCGCACTCAACACCGTTGAGAAAGGCAATTTCGATGGGCTTTTCGGGGGGAGGGGACAATTTGACGTGGGAGGGAAAGGCAGCACCGCCCATGCCAGCGATCCCGGCTTCCTGGATACGGGTCTTCATGTCACCGGCTGACAGTTTCTTATAATCGGGATCGGACTTAACGGTATCTACCCATGTATCATTCCCATCGCTCTCGATGATGACACTCAAAAGGTTTGTGCCCAGAGGGTGGGGGCGAGGTTCTACGGCAGCAACGGTTCCCGAAATGGAGGCATGTGCTGGCACGGATACGAATTTGTCCGTTTTTCCGATAAGCTGGCCTGTCAGGACGATATCGCCCTTCTGCACGATAGGCTCGGCTGGGGCTCCGATATGCTGTTGCAGTGGAATGATCACTTTTTCAGGGAGTGGGGGCTCCTGAATCGCTTCATGTTCTGTCCAGTGTTTTTCTTCTTGTGGATGTGCACCTCCCCGAAAGCTCTTCCTGTGAAACATGTAGGCTCCTTCTACTTGATCTTTTTCAGCTTCTTTAACTCTTTTAAAAATTCATCCTTGTCCTGAAAATTCCGGTACACAGAGGCAAATCGGACGTACGCCACTTCATCGAGTTTTCTGAGCAGCTTGGATACGAGTTCTCCGATTTTTCGACTTTCTATCTCTTTGACAAAGTTGGATTCAATCTCCGCTTCTACTTTTTCGACGATCCTGTCGATCTCTTCGATGGGAATGGGTCGCTTGTTACACGCGATTTGTATACCCCGCATCAGTTTCTTGCGATCATAGTCTTCTCGCCGGCCGTCGGATTTGATAACGTACAAGGTTTTATCTTCGATCTCCTCAATCGTGATAAACCGGCGACCGCACTGCAAGCATTGTCTCCGCCGTCGTATGGCCCTTCCCTCGTTCCTGGAACGGCTATCGACAACTTTGTCTTCATCTTTTCCGCAAAAGGGGCATCTCATGTTGTCTCACGCGTTAAATCATCTATCTGGACGATATCCAATCCGCATTCTTGGGCCAGGGACTTGGCCAGGGGATCGGGATATCCTTTGTCAAAGACAATCTTTTGAATGCCGGCATTGATGATCATCTTAATGCAAAGGCTGCATGGATGATGGGTGGCATAGAGTGTGGCGCCTTCGATACTCGCTCCCGAGGTGGCCGCCTGGATGATGGCATTCTGTTCGGCATGGATACCCCGGCACAGTTCGTGACGCTCCCCTGGAGCGACTTTTTGCTGTTCCCGTAGGCATCCCACATCCAGGCAATGGGGGAGGCCCTTAGGCGCACCGTTGTACCCCGTCGACAGGATTCGCCTGTCCTTGACGATGAGGGCGCCTACCTGCCGGCGCAAGCAGGTGGATCTCGTCGCAACAAGACGAGTAATTTCAATGAAATAACTATCCCAGGAGGGGCGTTGATGAGGCTTTTGCTTCTTCATGCGATATCTTGGTAAAGCAAAAAGCCCTTACTGAGTTCCTTGACATCCTGCCGGACGCGGGCAATTTGGTTTTCATCATCTATGTTTGAGAGGACGTTGTTAATGAAATCACCGATTTTTTTCATCTCCTCCTCTTTCATTCCTCGGGTCGTCAAGGCCGGCGTTCCGATGCGGATTCCACTGGTGACGAAAGGACTTTTCGTATCGAAGGGAACCATGTTTTTATTGACGGTAATACCCGCCTCTTCCAGGGCCTTTTCTGCAGCTTTGCCCGTAATCCCCTTGTTCGTCAGGTCGATGAGCATGAGGTGATTATCGGTCCCGTCGGATACGAGGTCGAAGCCGTTTTCCACCAGTCGCTGCGCCAATGCTTTGGCATTTTTCACAATTTGCTGGCAGTAGGTTTTATAGTCGGGTGAAAGGTCTTCCTTGAAAGCCACGGCCTTGGCCGCGATCACATGCATCAGTGGGCCACCCTGGATACCGGGCATGACGACACCGTCGATCACTTCAGACACGAGTTTCACTCGTCCCGACTTGGGGGCCACGATTCCCATGGTGTTCTCCCCATCCTTTCCGACGAGAATCATACCGCCGCGGGGTCCTCGCAGTGTTTTGTGTGTGGTCGTCGTAACGACATCGCAGACCGGAAGAGGATCGGGATGCAAGCCTGTGGCAACCAGACCGGCTGGATGGGCGATATCGGCCATCAGGTAGGCACCGATATCATCGGCAATCTCACGAAATTTTTCAAAGTCGATGAACCGAGGATATGCACTCGCACCCGTCACGATCATTTTGGGCTTATGCTCTTTCGCCTGGCTACGCACTTGATCGAAATCGATTCGGCCCGTCTCCTTTTTAACACCGTAGGAGACGAAGTGATAGAGTTGACCTGAGAAATTCACAGGGCTCCCGTGGGTAAGGTGCCCTCCATGGGCCAAGTCCATACCCAGTACGGTGTCACCGGGCTTCAGAAAAGCCATGTATACGGCCATATTGGCCTGGGAGCCCGCATGCGGCTGGACGTTGGCATATTCGCAGCGGAAGAGTTCCTTGGCTCTATCGCGGGCCATGTTTTCGGCCTGGTCTACGAATTCACATCCACCGTAGTATCGGTGTCCTGGATACCCTTCTGCATATTTGTTGGTCATTACGCAGCCCAGGGCTTCGAGAACGGCCTTACTTACGAAGTTTTCGGAGGCGATGAGTTCCAGTTTATAGTTTTCACGGTCGATCTCTCCTCGAATGGCTTCATAGATAGACGCATCAAACTGTTTTAATCTATTCATCGCAGACTCCTATTTGTCTCGTCAACGTGCGTAATCATTTCCCGATTAAACGACCAAATGGGACGTGTCGTCCCATTGGCTTTTTTATTCGATATGGTAAAAAACGGATGTAGAGTTTCTATTTACAGGCCCGTCAGGTCATGTATTTGTTTTACCCGAATTTCGTGCCTGCTACCGGATTCAAACGGCGTATCCAAGAAAGCAGCAACCATTTTTTTTACTTCATTCAGATCTGTATACCGCTCACCCAAACAGAGTATGTTGGCATTGTTGTGAATTCTGCTTATTTTGGCCAGTTCTTCGGAGTAGCAAAGAGCCGATCGAGTTCCGGGAATTTTATTTGCAGCGATAGACATGCCGATGCCGCTGCCGCAGATCAGGATACCAAAATCAGCCTCGCCTTCGGATACGGCGCGGGCGACCCGGACGGCAAACTGAGGGTAGTGAGTGGATTCGGTGGAGTATGTCCCAAAATCCAGGAAAGGGGTATTGTGTTCCTCCAGAAAAGCCTTTATTTCCTCTTTATAATGGTAGCCCGCATGGTCGGCACCGATCGCTATCGTCATCGGTTGCCCTTTACTGGATCCATTGGTAGCATTCCCTTCTAGGGGTCTTCTGGTTCGAGTGCATGAATTCATCTTCCCTTGTCGGGATTAACGTCTCCAGATAAGCCATTCGTCTTTCAGCGTCGTTTTTCCATTCCAGGTCGCGTGCTGCCCTTTGAAATTGATCGTAGGCAAGTTTATAAACCAGTTTATCATCGTACGTGATCTTCCCACCGTTCTGGGAGACGCATCTCTCCGCGGATGCTTCATAAATCATTCCCCGCGTCAGATAAGCCAGGCCGTAATTGGCATCGATTCTTAGTGCTTTTGCCACCTCTCCCAAGGCTGTGGTATATCTTCCCAGGGATGTATAGCACATAGCCAGATTGCACAGATTTTTCTTATCGTTCTCGTTTTTCGCCAGGATTTGCTTGTAGATCGATACGGCGTCGTTGAATTTGTCCGTCTGTTTGTATGAATCGCCTAAGAGTTCCAAGGCCAGGATATTCTCGGCATCGTTCGATATAACGATTTTCAGTTGCTCGATGGCGTTCTCGAATTCTCCAGCCCGGTGGTATGTTTGGGCAAGGCTCATTCGGTATTTCATGTTCTCGGGATCGCTCTCAACCAAGTTTTTCTGAGTTTCGATAACCATGTCGATTTCACCGGCCTGTGAAAGGAGACGGCCCAGTACCTCCTGAGACTCCTGATCGCTAGGATTCAGTTCGACGGCATTCTGATAGGCTTCGATCGCTTTATCGTTCTCTTCCACCCGGACGTAGAGTTCACCCAGGTATTTATGATATCCAGCTGAATCCGGGACAAGCTCTACCAGTGTTTCGTATGTCTCGATGGCTTCCTCTGTTCGACCTCCGGCCCGGTATATATATCCCAAGGCCGTGTAAAAGTATGGATTGTCCGGATG
>CAZTKR010000128.1:0-10389 GCA_964614115.1 uncultured bacterium
CATCACACCCTGTCCTGAATCGTACAGGGTTACGGTCTCCCTTGTCAACCGCTCGTTGAGTTGGATTTGCGTGAGACGCACGTCTCCCGATTCCTCGGCCTCATCACGACGGGTGAACATCAAAACCAGTAGTGCCCCTTCTTCCTCTAAAGGATCGACTCGAAATCCTCCCAGCCGGACAGATCCCTCGCTTGCCGATGAGAAGACCTGAAAATCCCCGGCTATCTCACCCTTCTGGAATCCTGTGAACTCGAACACCTCGGCATCGTATTCCAGCTCCGCATCGAATGAGATCAGTTGAATTCTGTCCGTCAGCGACAGAGTCACGCTCAGTAGATTCCCTTCTATCGCGCAAGAGGATTCCCAATAGGGGAAATCGAGGACGCCCTGCTGGGAGACAGCCAACGGCATGCTGGGACTCCAGTTTGCATCTACATCGCCCACGATCATCGCCGAATAGTCCTGATCTGTTTGGAGATCATAGAAATCGAGGTACTCTCTGCTCTCGGGGTCGAAAACCCAGTTACCTGCTCGACTGCCACCCCCTGTAATACCCACAGCATAACGCGCGATATGAACGGCGTCGTACATCGTCACACGACCGTCGTTTTCGACGTCGGCCGCCTGACGCTGCTGGGAATCCAGATTTCCCAAGCCCACGGAATACCGGGCTGCCAGCGCCGCATCCCACGATGAAACCGCCGACGTCCCCACGTCCTCACCCTTGGGTTTTGAGGGCGTTACCGTATGATCTTGCCCAGCTTTAAGCTGCAGAGAATAGGCTGCCGTGGCATCGGTCGTGGTTTGAGGAACGCCGTTGTCGCTCAACGTGACGCCCTCCACGGGCAAACCCGATGTATATGTGACCGAACCTCTTACCGTTTCATAGGCTTTCTCCCCCAAGAAGAGAAAAACTTTACCATAATCCCTGAAACCCGCATCATCATTATAGGTGGCAGAGAAGACAAAATCACCCCCGCCATCCCCGTTGAAGTCTCCGATGCCACTCACGGCAAAACCCATCTGCTGATCCGCACTGGGTCCGATCCTATAGCCATCGTTCAGGAGCAAGCTGATATTTTTCTGCCAACCATCCTGCTTGCCCTTGATGAGGTAAGCTATACCACTATAGTCTCCGTTTGACGTATTGTTTGGCGCACCCACAACGATGTCCGACAGACCGTCGTTGTTGCAGTCAAAGTTGCCGCCTAATCCGATCCCGGCACCGTCGCCCCTGTTTTCAGCAATATATGAAGCATCGGACTGGGAAAGACTGATGTCCGCCCATCCGCCTGTCGTTTTTCCGAAAATGATGTATATCTTGCCTCCGTATTGATCGTAACGGTAGTCGCTGATGAGAAAATCGTCGTAGCTGTCACCGTTGAGATTGCCGGCCGCCGCGATTCGGCCGCCCGCAAATCCATAACTGTACGATTCTTCTCCCGTAAAAATCACATCGGCATCGTCTATTTCAAAATGAGTTCCCCAGTTGAACTGACGATTCCCGAAGAAAAGGTATACCCTTCCGTTGGCTGGAGTCTCCCGCGCTCCGATGGCAAAATCGGGAACGCCGTCTCCGTTCACATCCCCGACGCCCTTGGTACTGTGGCCGGCCTGGCCGTCTTCCTCGATACCCAAGAAAATAGCATCCGCCTGGGTCAGAGCCATGTTGCGCTGCCACCCCGTCGCCTTCCCCTTGAACAAGTAGACACGACCCCTGTCCTGTCCCAGATCGCATGCCTTGGGTGCACCCACCAAGAAATCGTCGTACCCATCGGCGTTGATATCGCCCACGATACCCACCGACTGTCCAGCGAGATGACTGGGTGCCTCCCCGTAGAAGGACGCATCGGCCTGGTCCTCCAGGATAAAATTCTTTCCCCAGTCGGCCTCGGCTCTTCCTAAAACCAAAAAGGCATGACCTGGATTACCGGCTGCCTGACCGCCGGAAGCGCCGATGAGGATGTCGTCGTATCCGTCTCCGTTTACATCACCCTGGGCGCTGATATCCCATCCCACGGCATCGTACAAGTTCTTCCCCCAGAATATGGCATCGGCATTCTCCAGGCTCACGTTATATGCTAAATCTGCTCTCGGTCTACCGAGAATCAGGTAAACAGCGCCGGCATCGCGTTTGTCCGGCTCCGGATCGGTAGGATTCGTATGCGGGCTCCCGATGACAAAATCCTCCAACTCATCGCCGTTGACATCCCCGACACCGGACAGGGTGTAACCGATTCTTTCCCCGTTGTGAGTCCCTAAATACGAAGCCTCCGCGTACAATGGCCCGCTGAGTGCGGACTGGGCTATCGTCCCCCCTAATCGTGCATCCCCGGAACCCTGGGCCAGTACCCCCTGAAAAACGAGGAGAAACAATGCCCCCCAAAGCCATCGTTTCATTGTATCCATCACTGTTTTTCCCCTTTGCTATCTGAGAGTAAATTGCGTGCTGTGTCTTCTTTCTGGATCAGCCCTTCGATCAACCCCCGGGCCTTGCCAACGGCACCCATGCAGTTTCTGTAAAGAATCAGATCCCTGACCGCGGAATAGGGCAGTCCAGCCACGGCAAAAAACAGATATTTTATCCAGTTCCGTGCGGTCGCATACTTCTTCATGAACCGCACCGCGTTCCTGGTTGCTAAATACTTCTTCCGGTACGAGAACTGTTCGACCGTGGCATGGGGCTTGTGCCACACCTTGGCGAATGGACAGAAGAGGATTTTATGCCCTGCCCTCTTGACCCTCACGCTTAAATCCGTGTCTTCGAACCACCATCCGATGTACCCGGGATCGAACAGACCGACGTCCTGCAGGACATCCCGCCTGGCCAGCATGGCCCCGCCCCAGAGATGACCCACCTCCTCCACACGGTCGTACTGTCCCACATCTTTGTCTCCAACACCTCGGCCACGGGTCACGTTCTGTGTGAAATCGATGATTCCTCCCGCGGACAGGATGGTATCCGGCTGGCTGTAGTCATACATGATGGTTCCCACAAGGCCGACTTTGGGATCATCACGGGCAACCTTCACCAGTTCCCGGAGCGAGGCGGCATCCACAACGATGTCGTTGTCTACCATGTAGATGAAATCCACGGGCGTTTCCAGGGCCCTGCGAAGACCGATGTTTTTCCCCTCGATGGCACCGTAATTCCTGTCGTTGACGATGAGAACGGTATCCGGGAAACGTTGCCGCACCGCCTCTGCCGACCCGTCGGTGGACGCATTATCCACGACGATGATCTCATCCACCGGATAATCCAGTTGTCGGATGTGATCCAAACAATCCAGAAGATATTCCTTCCGATTCCAGTTTAAAATCACAACAGAAACGCTCGCTTCGGCCATTCTTCTCGCATGCCTCGCCGTTTAGGATCCCAATCGTCTCTTGGCCGAGAACGTATTCTCGATGAACACTTGGAGCTCATGGCGGTCGAAAGTCCTGAGCAAAAACAAGCCACCCACGTAGACCAGCCCCACAACAAACAGCACAAAAACCCACGGATACCCTTGTAGCAAATGAAAGGCCAAGGTGGCACACCCTCCCGCTATCATCGGTTTGATGATGACCGGGAAAACAGGAATGCCCTGAAACCGTCGGTATAAGTATCCGAAGGCACACGCGAAAATCAGGAACTCACCCAGGGCCGTGGCCGTGGCCGAACCGTTGAACCCGTACATCGAAATCAGGATAACGTTCAGTATGATTTTCGATATCAACCCGATGGAACCGAGAGCCAGGATGACTTTCTGCCGGCTCATGGAGATCAGGGTCGCGTTCAGCATCCAGTTGGAGTACTGAAACACGATGCCGACGAACAGGATCTGGAGAGCAAGAACCGCAGGCAGATACTCTGTCCCGTAGAAAAATCCGATGAAAAAGCGCGACAGTATAACACCGAAAATCATCGTCGGAATCCCGATAACAAACATGTATTTAACCGACCGAACGGCCAGCCTTTGATGATGATTTTGGTTGGTCGTAAACAGCTCCGACAATCGTGGCAGAATGACCAACCAGAATACCGTGGGCAGGATGGTAATGCCCTCATAAATCTTGAATGCCGAGTTGTACAATCCCACGTCTTCCATCGTTCGCATGAGCGACAACATGACGGTATCAATATACGAATATATGGTCAATATCACAAAAAATAGACCCAGTGGAAAGGCCTCGATCTGGAGTTTTTTCATGAACTGAAAATCCAGCCGCGGCTTGACAGGCGCGATTTTCCACCGGAGGACGGCCAGGGTCAGAAGAAAGTCGACGAGCCGTACGGACGTGAAACAAATAGCGATGGGGAGAACCGCTTTCCAGTAGAATAAAACCGCCAATCCCACGCCTAAAAGACAGGTCCGTTCCACGAATACGAGAAGTGTATCCCATCCGAACCGGTCATGAACCTGGAAGAAGATGCGCATCGTATACTTCATGCTCTTGAGGAACGCCGAGGGCGCCAGTACGTAGACGACCAGCCGCGTCTCGAAATCGTACCCAAGGATATGAACCACACCCATCATCACGACGAAGACCGTCGCGGACAGGATCATCTTCCACACCAGAATATTACCGATGTATTTTTCCGTCAGCTCTTTTTTCTGGGCCACGTTTCGAACGCTAATATCGCGAAGACCGAAGTCCGTGAACATCTCGAAAATCGTGGCGATGTGAAGACCCAGCATAAACACACCGTACTTCTCCGCTCCCAGGTGCCTTCCCATCATAAACATCAGGATGAACAAGAAAAGCGTCGTCATCACGGACAGGCTGGAATAGAATAGATTCCGTATGATGTTGTACTTCTTCTCTTCCATCAGTACTCCTGCCCCCGTGTTACACGCCGCGTGGCCTTGGCCCCTAAGAGGCGGGATAACGCCATCCGGCCTTCGCCGGGCAGACGCATCACAAAATCGCCCGTGACCCGTTTCAGATACGTCAGCCCATCATCGACAGTTGTTTCAGACGGATTTATATCCATGCCTCCGAAGACCAGCCGGTAGCCGCATTGCCGGAGCAGGGTATCCGCCGTGTGGCTTCGTTCGTAGAAGGGATAGGCAAACGCGGTCACCTTTTTATCCGATAATTTTTCTTCGATGATCTGCTTCGGGAACTCGATCTCCCGTCGAATGCGGGCAGCCTGCTCCTCAGCCGTCTCGTATGCTTCCTCAGAAGGGTATGCGTTTCGATAGGTGCGGGCCACATACCGGAGCTTCTGTCTCCACCGTACCTTTCTGAAGAAAGCCTCGCCCCCGTGGGTCTTCACATAATCCACGCATTGGTCCGCGAGCCCGCCATCGTCGACGTGTCGCAGCTTATCGGACACACCCGAAGCCGACGCATACAGGGGTGTCCCCCATTCCGGCAGGCTGTAATCCATGTCCTCACTGCCGCGACTGTCCTGGATGACCTCCCATGCTTGATGGTAACGGTAGCCGGGATGAAAAAAGTCGACGATTTTCGGAGAAACGGGAATCCGGCTGTGGGAGTACGAATGGACCTGAAAATCTAGGGTACCACTCCTGTGCATCTCCTGGATTTGGGGCCAATCGACCAGGCCCTCCCGGCCGATCCACGCAGGGGCCAGGAAAGCAACGGCCTTCATGGCATAATCGCTCAGGAGCGGATACGCCACGGTGTACAGTTCGGCCAGGCCGTCATCCAGCGTCAGAACGACGGCTTTCTCCGGTCGCGATGCCGTGTTCGACAGCCACTGAAGGGCTTCTTCCGTATTCAGGGTCCGGTATCCGTTGCGCCGCAGATGTTCGAGATGTGCTTTAAACGACGGGTTGTTCACACGATGGTACGTGAACACGGGTAAAGCATCTCCCAGCCGATTTTTCATCACAAAATCGAAGTAATCCCCTTTGAGCATACTCCCGGTCATCTGGATTATATCGCCCGCGAATCTCATGCTCACCCGTCCATATGGTGTTGGAACCACAGCTCTAAGACCATCAGCGCCCACAGACGATGCGAATGGTTACGGCGTTTGGATACGTGTTCATCGATATACTGCCTTACCGTTTCTTCCCGGAAAAGGCCTCTTTTTCCCAGACGCTCCGGCGAGCACAACTCCATGAGCAGCGACTGCACACGACCTGCCTCCCGCATCCAGTTCTTCATCGGGATGCTGTGACCCAATTTATCTCTTCGGAATAAGATGTCGCCAGGCAGGATGTGTTTCATCGTCTGCTTGAGGATGTACTTGGTATCCGAGTTTCCCCGAATTTTTAGATGGGATGGAATCGTGGCGCCAAACTCGACGAGCCGGTGATCCAGCATGGGAAATCGCGATTCGATGCCGTAATGCCGGATCAAGTCCATACGGCGCAGATAAAACCCCACGACGGTCTGGTAATCGCTGTAAAAGGCCCTGTCCAGGAACGCTTCACCGTCGGCCTCGCTGTTGACGGACAGAAACGCCGCGTACGGATCGGAGGGTATCAGCCGGTCGGCATAGTCGGCCTGCACCAAACATTGGAGTTCCCCCGGTGTATAGTACACGCGCCAGCGATGGCTCAGGAGAGACGACGGAAACTGCATGCTGTACGAGAAACGTTTCCACTTCACCCGGAAATCTTTCTTCTTATCGGTATCCTGGAGTTTTGACCCGGCCCAGAGGAACGGCCGTTTGAATAGTCCGGGAACGCGATCCATTATCCGGCCCGCCCTGTCGGCCAGATAAACGGGATGGCCGCCGAATAGTTCGTCGCCACCGTCGCCCGTCAGGGTGTACGCGACCGTGCCCGACGAGGCTTTTCCCAGAATGTCGGTGGCGATATTGATGCCGAGGTCGCAGAAGGGCTCATCCATGCGGATGACCAGGTCCTGGATGGTTTGAACGGCGTCCGACGGATACTCCACCAGGGTGTGATGGGTCCGGTAATGTTCTGACACCTTCCGTGCGTACGGGGACTCGTCGAACGATTCCCCCCGGCATCGATAGGAGAAGGTATGAATCCCGCCCTGGGAACTTTCCCTGGCCAGGGCGAGCACCGTACTGGAATCCAGTCCTCCGCTCACGAACACACCGGGCGTTCGACGGGAATCCATACGGCATCGTACGGAATCCTTCAGAAGAGACAACAGGTGCTCGGTTATTTTGGACTCATCGTCCGTTGATTTGGCGGCAAAGGAAAGGGACCAGTACCGCTTTATCCTTGAACGACCATTGTGGTGAATATGCAGATGGCCCGGACGAAGCTTGTCTATCCCCTCAAAAAACGAGGCGGAGGAAGGGTTGTAACAGGCGAGCAGGTAATAATATATCGCACGATAGTTGCATCGTTTCTGTATGCCGGGATGCCGGACTATCGGAAAAGCAGACGATCCGAAAACGAGTTTTTTTTCGTCTTCATGGATGAACAGGGATTCGATACCCAGACGGTCGCGTCCCAGTATGGCCGTGTGATGCTTCCCGTCGTAGAGGGCGAAACAGAACTTGTCCCGGAGATGCTGGACAAAATCCTCGCCATGTTTGAGATACAGGAGCGCGACGAGCCGGGCAGGGTTTGTTGAATCCCCGTTCTCTCCCAAGCGTTGTATGAGCTCGGGAACATTGTAGACGGCTCCTTGAAACAGAACCGAAACACCCCTGGAATCTGCTTCGTAGATACTGCATTCTCCAGGGTAACTCTCGCGGTACGCAAGCCCGAAGGGGGGATGAATACAGGTCACCATGCCGGAGGAATCTCCCGGTATCATCCGGCGGAGCGTTTCCACGGAGACCCCATGCGATGCATCCTTGTGTACGACTCCCCAGATCATCAGTCCGAATCCTCACGGTTGTTACCCGATTCGCCGGTCCGACGAGCCTTTGTACGATCCTTGGGTTTTTTCTCGCCTCCCTCGGCCTGCCGTATGGCCAGCTCCTGCACGAGATTCGAGACCCGGTTGGATATGATGGTCAGCTGCGTCAGGATGTAGACGAGGGCGAACACGATGAAGCCTATGGCCAGCATCGTCATGGCCGAGGCAGGAAAGAACGCACCCACCAGACGCGTGACGAACATCAGGATGGATGGCACCGACACCGTGATCATCGTCGCCACAATGGCGATGATGAAGATAATTCCATAGCCCACGTAGAGGCGCGCCTGCCGGATCAGGTTGAAGAGCCAAACCAACAGGAGTATGCCTATCACGTTCAGGACAATCACACCTTGCGTCGTCATCTTCTCATTTCCTCTTTTGGATTTGGGCATCCACCAGGGCCACCAGGACGAGAATGAGTGTCTTCATCGGGTACTTCAGGTGGCTCAGGATGGAATACATCGACTCACCGTGGGTCCGCTCCGAGATCGTAATCGGATACTCTCCGATCTGGTATCCCAGCCGCATCAGGTAGACGATGACCTCTGCATGAAAATCCACAAAATGGCATCGGGTCAACGGCTCGAACACGCTTCGCCGCATGACCTTCAAACCCGATGTCGTGTCGTAGATGCGCTTGGGCCCCAGGAGTCCGACCAAGAAGGAGAAGACCTGCATGCCGATGCGTCGGCCCAGGGGAACATGGGAGTACCGATGGGTTTTCACATAACGCGATCCGATGAGCAGGTCCAGGTCGCTCTTTAAAAAGGATTGGATCATTTGCTGGATCTGTTCCGGATGATGCTGTCCATCGGCGTCCAGTGTGACCAGCACCTCGTACTCGTATCGCAGGGCGTACTTGATGATGGTCTGGATAGCCCGGCCGTAACTCAGATTACAGAGATGCGTTGCCGTACGAACGCCCAGTTCCTCCAGAATCCGACCCGTTTTGTCCATCGATCCGTCGTTGACCACCAGCAGATGGTATTCCGACAGAGACCGGCGCACACGATCCACCACCTCCCGAATCGTCGACGCCTCGTTGTAAGCAGGGATGGCGACGAGTATATTCGATGTTTTAGACGGTCGGTTCATAGATCGCTCCATACGGAATCTGTTTATACGACTTCCAGGGATGTCGCTTCGGGCCGGCACCGGTAGATCCGGATGTGACCGATGGAACGCACGAGTTCGAATCGATCTTGGTGAGCTTGCACGACGGGCACCAGGTAGTGTCGCTGCAGAGGCCGCATCTCGTCCACCACAAGGTATGCATCCGGAAATTTCATCAGGTATCGGTACGCTTTATCCGCATCCCTCGACGTCAGAAACGTCGTCACCGGCCTTTCCGTCTCCAGAGCATACCAACGCGAGTCGTCGGCGATGATTAGCGTCCCAGGCGTTGCATGCTCTCTGAGCCAGGATGCCGTGGCCTGGTAGGTCACGGCGGCCGCTCTGGCATTTTGCGGGGAAAACCGGTAACGGTAGATTTCGATGGCCGCCTGACAGATGTTGATGGCAAGGACAACGACCAGCACACCGTAGACGATTGGGTTGCGATCCGCAGATCTCTTGCGCCATTTGCTGACGATCCAGCCAAAACCGATAATCGAATAATAGACCAAAAACGGTGCTACGGGCATCAGGTACCGATAGGCTTCGGTATAGAACCAGACGACCGACATCATGGCCATATAAAAAAGGACATAAAATTCCATCACAGAGGGTTTTCGCCTTACCTGGAGGAACCATCCCGTCAGCATCAGGAGAAGAACGGGCACACCGGCGAGCACCAGGGCCCGATGCGACCATCGGGACCAGCCGGGCTTTGTGAACTCGACGTATTCGTGCCAACTCCGTCCGATGAACATGGGTACGATGCGTTGAACCAGTGTCTGTCCGTTCCTGGGCATACGGCTCAGGATGTCTCCGACCGTGGCCTGCCCGTCTGCAGGAAAATATAATTCCTTGGATAAGAATTGCTCTTTGTAACCCGATCCCTGCTCTGGTCGAAGGGCATGCTGAATCCCCAGATACAGAACAAGGGCAGAGGCCAGGATAATGCCGAGGTGCTTCAGTCCTGTGCCGAACCGTCGATTTAAGACGATTTCTTCCTGAACGACGAACACGATGACGGCCAGCACCATGGAGAAAGCAACCGACCGGAAGAGGAGCATTATCCCCAAACACAGGCCGATGAGAACCCATCCAAAGATACTCTGCCGGTTCTCTCGCCTCATGAGGTGGATGACCACGAAGCTGACCAGCATGTACGGCCATTCGGAATAGATCAGCCGGCTGTATACGATGGTCGACATCAGAAACAGGTAAATGACCGTCAAGAGAAGACTCAACCGCCGATCCTGCGACTTCAGAACGAACAATCGGTACAAGACGAGTCCTGAAATCAGAGCGATGAGGACAACGACGCTTTTCAGGATCACCAGATTCTTTCCGAATATAAGCAAGAAAGGTGTTAAGAGCAGGGGCCAACCCGGCAGCGTACTCTTGGGCACGTACTGGGCCTCGGGCGTATACACGAAATTGGGGTCGTTGTACCGATGGTTCACGGCCAGC
>CAZTKR010000129.1:0-5816 GCA_964614115.1 uncultured bacterium
GCTAATGCCGAAAATCACACATTGTTCTAGCGTAGATATCTGTTCGTAACGATATTGGATATCCTGACCTAAGAATTTCTCGCTTATATTTTTTTTGGATTTTAGTTTAGCTAAAGTGATTGTAAAGAATGGAAACATCTTAAGGATGAATGTATTAAATCGAAATTCTACGATATAACCTATTTCTTCAAAGTAAGGCATTAATATCTCTTGAATCGGTTTTGTTAAAAGAACCGAATCAACACCCGGTGGCCGCTCGACGAAATCAAGTAAAAACGAATTCACAACATTCCAAAACGAACGAATATTTTTATCACCTTTAAACTGGAATGGGTTTTTCATAAAATCCCGAAAATTAGAATAAATACTTTCTCTGTAATCATGAACATCAACGAGTAATCGAGAGAGAATAGTTTCAATTGAATGATCTTTTCTTTTTGCCTCAAGTCTTGCTTTTAGATCGGTTTCCAATGCTTTATTTGGCCGGTCGCCAAACAATCTTAAATCTTGTTTCATACTATTAAAAGCTTCAGGAGGTAGATGAAACGGAAATTCAATGACATGCTCCGATGGTAACATAGTCATCTCATTCACCTAAAATTAATTGAATTATTTGTAATTTTCAGGTTGATGCATTTTACGTGCTTCGTTAAAACAACCTCATCGACACCGCATTTTTCACACCAGGTGATGATAAACAGAACGAACGATCCAGACGACTCAGCGCGAGACTACACCAATAATTGATTAATTAAACTATGATATCCTATGCAATTTTATTCGCCTCGAATTTCACTACTATGTCTAAATCACTGCCGATTCGGTATACAGGCCGACCTGTAAAAGTGAACAGAGTATCCCATTTCCCTTGTTTACAGAGTTTACTCAGTATTTGGCTAACCATGGCACGCTTTTCAAACAAAACCCTGACTCGCATGTCAATCATAGTGATGACTTCCACCCAGCTTTCAATGAAGTCTATACGCTTTATAAAACCTCTGAGAGATTGTTCTTTACCGTATAGTGTCTTTCTTTGTAGACTTTTTATATAATTGCTGGTTTCGGCATCTATCACGATCCTGTCTACCTCGTAATCATTGGTAGGGATAATTACGATACTCTGGATTTTCCCGTCGATCTTGCGGGCTAATTCTTCTGCCTGTACAAACATTTGGCTTATTAGATTCGATGTTGGCTTCCTTTTACTAATAAGGTTTTCTACCTTCATCTTCTTATAATCAAGCAGATTTTCAATTAGGATGGGTAAAACAGATTTTAATACCCCGTTATCCACTTTCTTAACAGGAACAAGCTCATAGATGAGAGAATCTTCTTCGATGGAGGATACCTCCAGTGCACAAGCGTCTCTCTCTCTGTGCTTCAATCTTACCCCCGGTTTCAGGCGCCCCTCGTTGTACAAGTAACACTTGTAAATCATCTGCTGGAGGGCGACCAGGGTATGACCCACATCGCTCATGGGCACGGCCAGTTTCTCAGAGCCGTTACCATGGAATTCGACTCTAAGGATCTCGGATTTCGCGTTCATACCATACCTCCCGGGCTGGGAAAGACCAACCCTTCATTCTCCTGCGGAGACGTGTTGCCGTTCTCTCCTCTCCCCAAACACGACACACTCCGCTGGCATACGAAATATCTCGTCCGGTATTGAAGAAACCCGATAAGGATGTGCTTCGCTACTTCGTCTTCCTGGGTTCGAGCGGCTCGCGCTCGATAACCGTCCTGACCGGCCGGACGATGGACGGACGATCGGGCGACTGGCACGCGCCGGTTCCGAATCCCGCCTTCTTCTCCTTTCTCAGGGCCGTCAGCTTTCCTTTGACAACGTCCATCCTGTAGGTTTTATCAGCGCGGACAGTTGCCGGGTCGACCAATGCCACTTCGAGTTGCGATGCATCGTGAGACGGATCGACCAGGGAAAGAATCTCCTCCCGGGGCGTCCTGACGTCCTCGGGTTCGGCGTGCGAGTGCACGATTTCTCCGGTTTTCCGGTTGTAAACAACATACATGGACATGGTAATCCTCCTTCCAATGACGCACAACGATTCAGTGGAGCTTCAAAGCTCGTAAACCACACCCTCGGCCCGATGCCTCCCGCCCCTGGTCTTCAGTTTGATGGTAACGCTGCTGCCGTTCTGGATGATTTCCACAATTCCAAGGTATGTTTCATCCGGGATATCCCGGATTCCGCAGCTGATGACATCGCTCCCGTCGTAATGGCACACCTGGGAGATGTAGGTATGCGCGTAATCGTCACCGTCTGTTTGCACCAGGTAACCCGTCACCAGATACCGCCTCTGCCAGTTCAGCGGAATCGTGACTGTCACCTCGTACGTCCCGGTAGTCCACATCCAATACGTATAGTGCGGACGCATAGCGACCCTCCTTTCTGCGTCGATCTATGGATCGGCTGCCCGTCTCCCCAAAGACGCACGTCACTCCTGCCTAATGAACACAACGGCGACTAAACACCCCGCACGGGCAATAGCACATCCATTCACCTCTCCCCAGAGATGAACAACCCCCTGCATGTTGATTATGGATTTTTCCGAATGAATAGGGTTGTAACGATTATACGCACATTATACAGGTTTTTCGTGAAGAAGTCAAGTAAAAAATGAAAGACCGCCCCTGAAAAAGCGGACGGTTCTTATTCGGACAATTGATGGTTACCGGCGGACATCAAACCAAATCGCCCGATGAATGCAGACGATGGCCTCCTGACACTGGCGCGGCGATCCGCTTCGTGCTCAGGGTGCAGGTGTCCTCTTGCGCATCAGGAGGACGACAGGGTTCATATCATCAGGTACTGCGATGCTATCAATGGGACGAATGGGCGACAGCCTCGCCGGATTCCTCCGTTGAGGTTCGGACGGTTACTCCAGGCTGCCGCCGTGTTATCCGGATGGATGCGGATTCACCCGGTCTTCTTGCCCAGAAAATCCTTGATGGGGATCAGGATGGCAGGCACGAACAGCACCAGTCCGATGATGGGCCATGCACTGACACCGTGAGCAAAGAAGCAGTAGATGGGCACTGAGAAGCCCAGAACAAACAGGCACCACCACGACCATGTCTCCCCCTTCTTGTAGCTTCCCAGCGTGATGAAGACGATGGAGATGCCGT
Organism: uncultured bacterium; assembly: GCA_964614115.1. GTDB lineage: Bacteria > Zhuqueibacterota > QNDG01 > QNDG01 > DSAB01 > CAZTKR01. Next base: position 3,145 of record CAZTKR010000129.1, read on the forward strand.
GAAGGGCGAACAGAACGCAGCTGTCGAGACCCTTCTCACCAGACGTATACAGCATGATGCTCGCCACAAACCGTTGAATCCCGACGACCAGCATGATGATCCACCCGATAAGCAATGTCTTGGAAGTCATGGTATCCCTCCCCTTATTTTTGGATATGTTCATGGGTTTTACGATGGCCGATGTGACAGGCACGGCCATTCCTGCCGTGAAGGAATTGTAGTTCCGATGGTGCCGACGACGATATTCATGCATCTTCAAGATCGGACACGGGCATGCGGCAGATGATTCGTTTCAGATAATCCACATAATAGAATTGCCCGTCGTGAATGAAGATGCCCTCCCATTCATCCGTGGGCATCTTCTTGGGATGGAGAAAGCACCGGTTCTCAAAGTCGAACACGCTCAGCGTCGTATCGTTCTGGATGCTGTAGAACAGATCCCCGTGGATGGCCAAAAAACGCGTGTCTCCGGAATAATCCACCGATTGGGTGTGATGTCCATCGAGATCGAAAACACAGAGGACGTCTTCCGGGGAACGGTCGAACAGCACGACCAGGCGATCCTCCCGCACATCCATTCCGTGGATGTCATCATAGTCCAGTTGACCGAGGTCGATTTGCATGTCCGTCGTGTCTGTTCCCAGGTTGTACCGGTATATGCGACATCCGGAAATCTCGTAGAAAACATACTCCCCGGCCAGCGCGATATGATTTCCCGAGCCGTAGAAAACCAATTCCCGGGTCTGCCCGGATGAAAAGTCGTACGCATACAGTCCCGCAGCGCCCGTGGGATGAAAATACAGACACCCGCTGTCCAGGGCAAAATCCTGAAAAAACAGGTCGTACTCCGTGAACACCTCGTCCGCGGTGATGAATACCTCCGCAGAGGGATACGGATAATGGATCATCCGCGCCGATGAATCCACGGACACGCTGCGGCCATCGTCCAGCCGGAACGTCAGCCGGAACAGGGCGTCCAGGACGGTCCTCTCCACGTTGACGTGGAACAGAAAGTGAAGACCGTATCCGTCGCCGTCGTTCGTATACACGGCCACGGCCGTGTCTTCCGGCACGTACGCCCGGCCGTCGAACACGCTGAGAAACAGGCTATCCACGGCCGGAGCATCCAGGGAAATATCGCCGTCACTGCTGATCCGAAGACGATCATACCCCTTCTGGCTGACCCGGAAATTGTGAAGCGTCGCATGGTCGTCATCCGCCTCAGGAGATGTGGAATGCTGGCAGGCGATTACGACCAGCACGACAAGAAAGCACACGGCAGGCTTCATGGGTGGCCCTTCCGATTGATTCAACACGAGTACGGGACGTCCGCACGTCCTCTTTAAATAAGATGCATCCCAGACACATATTCCATAAAAAAATTCAGAGCGAGTCGGTCTCTTTTGCGTGACAGCGTATTGGATCATGTTCGGGACGGAGGGAACCCTTCATGGCGATGCCTCGTACGAGCGGAACCGGGAGACAGTTCTGCCGGAAATGCTCAGGCCGCTTTCCCCTCCTGAATCAGGAAATACCCGAATCCCACGGTAAAGAAAAAATAGATGAACACGACTCCCCAGCCGAACGCGCTTAAAACACCGGAAAGCTGAAAGATCAATGATGCCACAAAACCGATGGCATCGTACACGAAAAGATGAAGTATGATGGCCTTTCGGGCAGGGGATTTTTCGGCATTCCTGGCGAACCACGTGAGCATGAGATTCCCCATAAGACATGCGCCGTATAACCGTGTCATCATGGCCGCTCCAGAACCGAACGACAGATTGAGCAGTTTCAGCAGCTGTCCTGGCAAAAACAGCAGCAGCAGGCCGAAGACCAGACACACGATGGCCTTGAGAATCATCATGGTTTTAAAAGTCATGACACACCTCCTTGGATGATTAAACGGTAAGCATCTATGTTTTTTCTTTACCCCCTACCAGTTCCGATCTTTAGGAACTGGTGCCTGGCCTTTTTTTCAGCGCCGAAGCCAGAGAGCGACAAAGGGGGTGGGCGTTAGACGGCGCAAGCCGGGTTGCGAAAGGGATGCCGGGTGGTGGATCAAAATGCCCGAAGCAATCCTCGGCTTTCACGCAAGCCAGCATTAAAAAAGGCCGATTTCTTTTGCAACTTTTCTTTCTAAAAGAAAAGTTGAGAACCGGTTCACTGCACATCATCAAAAAGCCTGTTGAAATGAATCGCCCGGCGATGAAACTAACAAGCCCGAAAGACGTTTGGGCGGGGGCGAGAGGGTGCTGTTTTGTTCTTTTCAGATCCCTACCCGTCCCGACACTGCGGGACTGGTGTAATTTATTAACACAATACCAGTTCCGATCTTTAGGAACTGGTGCCTTTTTGCTGCGAGACTCCGCCCCCAAAAACTCCGACCTGGTGAAGGAAGGGGTTTCATTCGGTAGGTGCCAGACACACCGGCGTCTGCCGAATGACTTGGCGGATGGGCAGAGCGGATACAAACAACCGCTTAAGGAAGACAGCGCTCGTCTTAACCAAGCTTGCAAAAAGGAAGTTTCTTTTGCAACTTTTCTTTCTAAAAAAAAAGTTGAGAACCGGTTCACTGCACATCATCAAAAAGCCTGTTGAAATGAATCGCCCGCCAACGAGAATAGCGAAGCCCGATGAAATTCGGGGCTGCGGTGTGGCCAACCCCCTGC
>CAZTKR010000129.1:5916-10146 GCA_964614115.1 uncultured bacterium
CGGCCCATGCTTTTGGGACGGCTCTTTACGCCCCCGACCAGAGGGCGGGGGCGAGAGGGGTTGGGAGCCCGCCGATGATTCCAACAAGCCTGAAGAATGGCGGGGCCGTGAGGTGGCCAACCCCCTGCCGGCCCATGCTTTTGGGACGGCTCTTTACGCCCCCGACCAGAGGGCGGGGGCGAGGAGGGTTGGGTGGCAGCAGGCGGAGCCGACATGCCCGACGGGCTGCGAATCATATAATGCCGATCTCTTATTCAGTTCTGAAACCTCGAGACGGACGCTCGAAAAAGAGCATGCATTCGCACCCAAAAAATTCCGCACACAAAATCATTCATCTATCCACAAGTTGCATCAAAAGCAGGAGAATTCCAGGGACAGATCCTCACGTTTTTTTACAGTAGGCAAGACCGGTTTCTTTAATATTGAAAATCGCCAGATCGGGATGAATCCGCCGGAAGGCATCGATAGCCTTGGCAACTGGAAAATCATCCCTATAATCGTGCCACAGTATGACACCCATCCCGTCTCCGATCAACCTCAACGCCGTCTTAGAATCCTCGAGCACATACGTATAACTATGCGCACCATCGATGAACACAAGCTGGACAGTATTATAATAAGGGGTGAAATCGAACGTAGCAGAATCCCCGGTAAGCTGGTGAATCTTGCGTCTGCATGCGAGATTGCTCTTGGCGATCCTTTCGCCGATGATTTGCTTATCGATCAACGTCTTGTCATAACTGCCTATTTCATGCCTGGTACGATCCACCTCTTCTCTGGGTAAATCCAGGGTAAAAACCTCGCAGTCATCCCTGGAACTGGCTGCCATGTTGAGCGTTGTTCTGCCGTCAAACGTCCCGATCTCGAATATCCTCCCTGGATTTTCCTTCTTAATGATCCCGTTGATGATGGCCAGCTCATCCAGGCGTACATTGCCGTCCTTTGCATGCGGTTCGATGATATCTACGGCAGCGTTCTCAATGACACGGCTGTAGGGAATTCTGGGCAACCGAACGGACGGCTTCCGTGTCAGACACGTAACACCATAAAAATTCAGGATCGTCGTGAGAAACTTTCTTCCCTTACGGACGAACAGCCCAACGGTCATAGAATAGAGAATGAGTATCCATGAGATGATGTATTTGGCGATAAATTGAAACAAACGGACGAGTAATCGCATGGTTTTTCCCTGTATTCAACGACGACATACGATGGCTCATCGTGAATGACGCCGGATAGATTCAGCAGGTGCGATTCATCGGACGGATATCACAGGCACGATTCATCCGATGACCCTGGCCGGTGGATTCGAATAGTGGTCGAATAAAAATCTCCAGAGACAGACGTTTTTTATGTTACCGCCGAAAACCCGATTTAATCGGTCTGTCCTGCTGTGGACATCTCGCCGGCAGGTTGAACGATACAATGCCCTGAAACCAACTGTCAATCCATCCCAAGAACGAATCACCCCTCCCATGTCTGTCGAGGAATTCTACGGATTTACAAGCGTCTGATGATTCTCATGGCTATGCAAAAAGTACATCATTCCTGCCATGAAATCAAGAAAAATATCAAATCGGATTGGTTTCCCGAAAATCACGAGTTACAGGAGCGAGCCACCTAAAACCCCAGGTATTTTAAAGCATGAAGCCCGATGAACAACAGGGGGCTGAACCCCCTACCCGTCCCGAAACTTCGGGACGGGTTCCTGGCCTTTTTTTCAGCGCCGAAGCCAGAGAGCGACAAAGGGGGCGGGCGTTAGCCGGCGCAAGCCGGGTTGCGAAAGGGATGCGGAGAGGTGGATCAAAATGCCCGAAGCAATCCTCGGCTCTCACGCAAGCCAGCATTAAAAAAGGCCGATTTCTTTTGCAACTTTTCTTTTTAAAAGAAAAGTTGAGAACCGGGTTCCGAAACATCATCCAAAAGCCACACGCAATGAATCGCCCGGCGATGAAATTAACAAGCTTAACGGACGGTGGGGCCGGGCGGTGGCCAACCCATTGCCGTCCAATGATTTTCGGGACGGCGAATTTTTTTAACGCCCCCGACCAGAGGACGGGGGCGAGAGTGGTGGGAGCCCGCCGATCAAAAAAACGCCACGCCGACTACCGGCACGGCTATTTGATCAACACACACTTGGTGATTTTCGTGTAATCCCTGCTGGCGAATTTGATGAAGTATGTGCCCGATGGGCAGGTAACGGCGTTCCATTGAAACTCATGAAAACCAGGCTGCAACGTGCCGTGGAAAACCGTGTGAACCCGCCTGCCGTTCACGTCGAGTATGATAATCGATGCATCGGCAAGCCTGGGCACACCGATCCTGATGGTGGTGACGGGATTGAAGGGATTGGGATAATTCTGAAACAGCATATACGACGTGGGAACCGGCTCCGAATTCGACACGGACGTCTGGGGATCGATGATCACCGCAACGTCGAGCGTGTCGAACAGGTCGCCGTCCGTGGCGAGAACCGTGAACGAGCTGTCCACGGCTGTATCGGGCGCGGTGCCGGACAGCATGGCATTCGATTCGGACATCCACGAGGGATAGTCGAGAAAATCGAAGGACACCGGATTGCCGTCTGGATCGGTGGCCGTGGCCACGTACAGCACCTGGGTGCTCGTGAATCCCCTGAGCGTATCGGGAGACGTGATGGCAGGAGGATTGTTGACGACGAAAACCTCCAAATCCGACGTGTCGGACATGGGCGGTGTGCCGCCGTCTGACACGGTGAGAGAGAATGGAAAGGGGCCGGACGCATCGGGCATACCCGATATCTGACCCGTCTCTGGATTCAAAGCCAGTCCATCGGGCAGCGCGCCGCCTGTGACATTCCAGGTCAGGGGCACGAGCCCGCCGTCTGCCTGGAGCTGGAAGGAATACGCCTGCCTGTAAATGCCGGTGTCGCAATCCACCGTGGTAATCACCGGGACCGAAGACTGGGTTATATCCGCCACGGCCTCATCGGACCATGTGGATGGCAACCCCTCATCGTCTATGGCTTTTACGATGACGGTGTACTGACCGGCCTGTTCGTAAGGATATCCGAAGGTGGCCGTGGATCCCGACCGGAAATCGCCATCCACGGGTATCTGGCCGTTCACCCCGAAATCGACCATCACCTCCATTCTGTCGCTGTTGGGATCGATGAGATACACATCGAAGGTTGTTTCCGCCCGCGTGAAGCCCGAAAACGTGGTGCTTTCGAACAGGGGGATATTGGGTTTCAGATTTCCGCTGCCCTGCAGCGAGTACAAGGCGTAACCGAAATAATAGACGATATCATCGTAATTGTCGGGCAGATCGATGTAGGAATCAAAAACGGCTGTGCTGTACGGTTGCAACGTATCGCTGGCAACATCCAGATACGTATAATTCATGGATACCATCCTGTTTGCCTTGATGACGACGGCAAAAACGCAGGGGAATGTCATGGAATAGTTGGTATTATTCGCCACCTCGCCCTGCCATGTGTGATACATGCCAACCGGCTGAAAAACGGAGGAGTTTATTTCCATTATCTGATCCCATAACTTGTCACCGAAACCCGTCTCTCTATCATAATCGATTTCATACGCGATGCTGTCGAATTCCATCCTCTCCAGGTAGGTATCTATGAACGAATACCTGTACGGAGACATACCTGAATTTCCGTAGGATTCGTAATCGATGTACGTATAATCGGTTCCCACGAATTCACCCATCAGATAGAGATTGTAGCGGAGCTTGACCCATTCCAGATGAGTGCTCGTCTTGTTCTTTAACCTTGCATAAACGACATAATAATCGGCGGACTCTTCATACATGTAAAAATCCACCAGATTGAGATAGTAATCCAGAACGATGTCATGATCGACATACACCGGGGTTCTGGCGTTGTGATGGGCTTGCTTCAGTTCTTTCTTGATGGCGTGGATATTTCGCTTGATGGCGTGTATGTCCTGCTGTGATGACTTTGAGAATGGTTGCGACCGGTTGCGCAGGTCGTCGTACCGCCTGGTTTCGTTCTTCAGGCGTGTCATGAGATCTTCAGAACGTTGAGGAAACGCAGAAGAAACGACGAGCAGGCTGAGTACCCACGGAAATACATGGATTTTGCGCATCATGATTCCACCTCATTGTTGGTATGTCACACGGCCCGATAAATGGATGCGCGGAGGATTGGATGACGTTTCAGGAGGTTGATCCCAACACCCGGATCGTCCGTCTGGAGTTACCCTGAGCATG
>CAZTKR010000130.1:0-10141 GCA_964614115.1 uncultured bacterium
CCCACATAGAGTTTGTTACCCTGCATCACGGGCTCCTTTCAATTTTTTTTCGCTGTTTAATAATGTTTCAAACAAAGGCGATTGCACGATAACCATTAAAATTTGCGGGAAAACACTATTAAGCAGTGAAGGCCACTGATTAAAGATGTTGCATTAATTTAGCCGTTTTTTTATTACCTTCCTCCTTTTCGTTTATTGATCGCTTTGCTCGTTTATATACAAATTAAAATGCCACAAATCAATAAAAACAAGGTACTAAAAGTCCAATTTTTTTAATCTGTTATTTCACCGAATGCTTGTTCCAATTTCAACAGCCTGTCCCATTTACGATCGACTTCGGACTGGATAAAATCCACTTCTTCCTGAGGGAGATGTCGGAAACGACCCTGCAGTTTCAGGTATTCGGAAACCGGCTTCGGATTCTTGATCTTCTTATTGATTTTATAAACACCGTCGGTGACCTCGTACATGGGAAACACATTGGTTTCCGTGGCCAACCGCGCAATCTGGATGGTAATATCCGGTGGATGCTTCCATCCCGTCGGACACGGAGCATATACATGGAAAAACTTGGTGCCCTTCATCTCCTTGGCCTTCTTCAATTTTTTTACAAAATCCTCGGGATACGCGATGTTGGCCGTGGCGCAGTACGGGATTTGATGGGCCACCATGATTTCCATGATGTTCTTTTTTCTTCCCTTCTTGTAATGCTTTACGGGGGTCGTCGTTGTCCACGCCCCATGAGGCGTTGCCGACGATCTCTGGATTCCCGTATTCATGTAGGCTTCATTGTCGTACACGATGTAGATGATGTCGTCTCCCCGCTCGGCAGCGCCCGACAGTGCCTGAATACCGATGTCGAACGTGCCCCCGTCGCCGGCCCATGCGACAGCCGTCACATCCTCCTGGTGAAGCTCGGACAGGGCATGACTGATTCCCCCTGCCGTGGCTGCTGCCGACTCAAAGGCGCATTGTTGGACTGGCACACCGGCCGCTGAATACGGAAAGGGTCCGTCGATGACAGCCCAGCAGCAGGCCGGGATGGAAAGAATCGTTTTCCGGCCCAGTGCCTTCAACGCATACCGCATGGCCAGCGATGCACCGCACCCCTGGCACGCGAGATGGCCAGGAGACATGATTTCATCTTCGGGTAGCGTCAGTTTTATCTTTTTCTTGGATTTCGTTTCCGTGCTCATTTCTTGACTCCTATCCAAACGAGATTGCTGGGCTCGTTTTTCTGCATATACGTCACCGTGGAATCGATGTCCATGATGGACACATCACGGCCGCCCAAGCCGGCGATGAAACCGTAAAGGGGAATATCAGAGCCGTACATCGAGGATTTGACCTCGGAGAAGAACGGACCCTCGTGGCCGAAAGAGACGGCTCTGTCTATCACGCCGATCTTCTTGACGTTGGTCAGCACCTTCTGCACGTCTTCGCTGGGGAACGGCCGGAGGTATCGGATTTTCAGCGTACCCACGGGTATTCCTTTCTCACGCATTCTGTCCACGGCGTCCTTGGCTGTACCGGCGATGGTGCCATAGGTCACCAGGATGAATTCGGCATCGTCGCAGCGATAGGCTTCGGTCAGTCCGTACTCTCTGCCGAACATCTCCCCGAACTCCTTACCCACGCGGCGGATATGCTCCTTGGCCCGTATCTGCGCTTCATGAATCATATAGGAAAATTCATAGTAATGATCCGGGGATGTGAGCCCCCCGAACGCTCTGGGATGATCGACATCCAGTTTGATTTTCGGATTGTACGGAGGCAGGAATTTGTTGATGGTTATCTGGTCGTACATGTCTACCACTTGGGATGTATGGGAGAGAAAAAAGGCATCCAGGTTGACCAGCGTGGGAAGCAGTATGTCATCGTGCTCCCCGATTTTATAGGCCATCAAAATGGTATCGAATACTTCCTGATTGTTCTCACAGTACATCTGCATCCACCCCGTATCCCGCTGGGATATCGAATCGGTGGCATCCGCCCAGATAGACCATCCGGGTGCCATGGCCCGGTTCACGTTCGCCATCACGATGGGAAGCCGTCCGTGGGCTGCCCAGTGGATGAGTTCGTGCATCAGGGCCAGACCCTGCGCCGATGTGGCCGTGAATGTGCGGGCGCCCGCCGACTGGGCTCCGATGCACGCAGCCAGGGCCGAATGCTCGGATTCCACTTTTACAAAATCGGCGTCCAAAAGACCGTCGGCTACGATTTCCGACATGATCTCGACGATGGTGGTCTGGGGCGTGATGGGATACGCGGCGATGACGTTCACGCGTGCCGCTGCCGCACCGTAAGCTGCTGCAAAATTTCCGGTTAGAACTTTTTTCATCTTCCGTCTCCTCTCACTTTCCCTCTTTTTCCGATTCGATGGCGTCGAACGGGCATTCGAGAATACAAATACCGCATCCCTTGCAGTAGTCGTAATCGATGGTCGGCGGATCGGTGGGAAAAATGGCCGGCTCCGGGCAGTATTTCCAGCAAATCATACAGCGCTTGCATTTCTCTTCTATGATAACAGGGCGAATCGATCGCCACGATGCCGTCTTGTTCATCCGCATGCTGCCTATGGACGCAGGCATGGGTGGCATATCCTTCGCGCCCGTTAGCTCGATAATCTCAGAATCATCTTTTTTCTTGGGCATCAAAACCTCCTAACCCTTCAGCTTCTCGTACGTTTCTTTCGCAGCCTGGGCGTTTTCCTCTTTGTTCACGGGTATTTTTTCCTTGATGGCTTCCATGATGGATTCGATGGATGAGAGCTTGGTTGCCTTGGAAACGGCTCCCAGAATGGCCGTGTTGACGATAGGGGCTGCTTTGGTTCCGAGACCGTGCTTCAGAGCGATGGAAGAACAGTCCACCGTGTATACAATAGGATTCTTTGCCTCAGGAAACGAAAAATCTTTCGCTTCTCGCTCTGAATTGATGATGATCTTTCCGTCGGGCCTCAAGCCATCGGTCAGGGGCACCGCACCGATGAGGGTGGGGTCCAGAATAACCAAAACATGGGGTTCATAGATGTAACAATGGATACGTATCTCATTGTCACTGATACGGGTAAACGCTGTCACGGGCGCACCGCGGCGTTCGACACCAAAAAAGGGGAAAGCCTGTACTTCTTTCCCCTCCTTAAAAGCAGCCATGGCGAGTATGTCGGAAGCCTTCACGGCTCCCTGTCCACCTCGTCCATGAAATCGTATCTCTAGCATAGAAATCCTCCGATAGCAGACAACGTATAGGTACGTCACAATTTAAAAAATTTTTTGTTTTTTGCAAACATATTCTTAAAAATGAGTGCCGTTATCGGCTATTTCATACCGATTTGTTGTGAAAATAGAGAGTTACCAAACGACCAATTTGTGACAATCTCCGCCGATCTTCACCTGTCGTACCGTGCGTCTATCGAATCAACAGGGAAATATCCAAGGATCGATAAGAATGGGTCAGGGCACCCACCGAGATAAAATCCACGCCGGTTTCTGCGACTTTCCGGACGTTTTCCAGGGATACATTACCCGACGCTTCCACTTCCATGCGACGGTTGATGATTTCCACCGCGCGCCGCATCGTCTCTGTATCCATGTTGTCCAGCATGATGCGATGAATGGGCAGCAGGGATGCTTCGCGGACATCTTCCAGAGTCCGGCATTCGACTTCGATCTTCACGTCCTGATCCTTTTCCTTCAGTCCCTCAATACAGCGCTGGACAGCCGGTGTGATGCCCCGGCATGCATCGATATGATTATCCTTGATAAGCACCATGTCGAACAGCCCGAATCGATGATTCTGGCCCCCTCCCTGGCGCACGGCGTATTTTTCAAGCCACCGGAATTGGGGCGTGGTCTTGCGCGTATCCAGAATCGTCACGCCGGTTCCATCGACGGCCGAGACGAATCGGTGGGTCAGTGTGGCGATTCCGGAAAGCCTCTGAATGAAATTCAGGGCCGTGCGCTCCGCCTTGAGTATGCTGGAAACAGTCCCCTCGACTACGCAGAGCACATCCCCCGGGGATACCTCCGAACCATCCGATGCCTGAAAATCGGCAGACAGCCGCTCATCGATTTTTGCCAGCAGCCGCCCGACGATAAAAAGTCCTGCGACAATGCCGTTCTCCCGGACGATAAGCTCACCCCTTCCCTTCAAATCTTCGGGAATCGTACAATCGGTGGTCAAATCCCCGATGTCGCCCAAATCTTCCCGCAGCGCTCGATCCAAAAGCGGATCGATCTCCTGCCAGGGAATATCGGAATCATGATTCAATGTGTCTCTTTCCCTTCTTTCAACGCCTCGATTTCCTCTATGCGCTCCCGGGCAATCCGTCCCATATCGCTGGCGCTCCCTTCCCGCTGCACGATTTTTTCGAATAATTTTTTGGCCTGGTCGGGCTGTTCCAGCTTCAGGTAAGCCTGCCCGGCCTCATACAGCGCTGTCGTTGCCCAGGGCAGCTTCGTGGGCTTGGAGAGGTAGGCCACTTTCATGAATTCGAAGACGGCCTGTTGGAACTGTCCCATACTGGAGAAACACGAGCCGATCCAGTATTGGATTTCCGCTTCGGTCTCGTAATCGGCGCTTTTTTTCACGTCGCGGAACACCTCGATGGCCCGGCCGTACTCGTTCAGCTTCATGTAAAAAAGGCCGATCTGTACACGCTTCTGTAGAATGTCTTCCGCATCGGTGTACTGGCGAATGTACTCCCTCGTGAGATGCAGGGCCGCATCGTACATGCGCAACGAGTCGTAGACGCGAATCAGATAGCGCATGCCCAGGGGTGTGGCATCCGAGTCGGTTTCCTGGCCCAGCTCGACGGTTTGTTTGAAGGCATGCAAGGCATTTTCGTATTGCTGCGACCGAAAGTAGTGATCCCCCAGGTTGAGGTATACGTGGGCCAGCATGGGATGCTGGGGATACCGACGCGGCATTTCCGTGAGTATGTTCAGCGCCTCTTCGATCCGGTTTGTGATCAGGTAGATTCGACCCATCTCCAGTTCCGCTTCCATCCTGAATTTTGTGTTGCCGTACCTTTGGACGACTTCCTGGACCGACTGTAATGCGAGATCAAAATCCTTGCGCCGAACATAGGCTTTTCCTTTTTCCAGTAAGAACTCGGCCTGGTGCTGGCGGAAATCGGGCGTCCGGCTGTAGGATTGATTGAACACGTTGATCCGAACTTCGGCCTGGGGAATCTGATTTTCCCGAAGCTGGCAAACGATGATGCGTGCAGACAGAGAGGCGCGGTGCTCGTCTGTCTGGGCCAGTCCCAGAGCCCGGTCGAACGCCTCCACGGCAGCCGAATACTGTTCCAGACGGAAGCGCAGATGCCCCAGCGCCTCGGCCGTGGTATCTGAAGCCGTTTCTCCAGCCAACCGGCTCAGGTAATCCTCTGCCCGGGAAATCCGTCCCTCCTCTTCGGCAAGGGCGGACAGGGCGTAGAACACCCTCACCCGATCCTGGGGGCTCGCACTCTCTCTCAAGTAATCGAAAAAGGCTTGTTTTGCCTTTTTATAGTCTTTTGAACCCTGGTATGCCTGGGCAAGCCCCCAGAGATAGTCCTTTTTCTTGGACTCCTCTGAGACGCTGAGACCAACGAATGCAGACCACTGGTTCAAGCTGTCGGATTCCAGGGCGTACCGGAAAAGAGCGACTGCCTGCGCATAATCCCGATTGAGGAGATGATATTTCCCCAGTATGAGGAGTCCCTGTCGGGCCCACGGTGAATACCAAAACCGCATTCTCAGATTTTCCAGCAGGGAGGTTGCCCTCTTCGTGTCATTGCGATTCTGAGCGATCCGGGCCCTATAAAAAAGGACCTGGGGCAGGAACCGTCCCTGGGGAAACCCTTCCGAGAGGTCGTGGAAGATGGAATCCGCTTCGGAATCGTTTCCTTGATCGAAATAGATTTTACCCATCCGGTAACCGATTTCCTCGGCAAATGGACTTTCGGAATATCGCCGGCGATGATCTCGAAATACAGTCAGTGCCATAGGCAGGGAATCGGCCTCCACAGAAGTCATGCCCAGCCTGTACAGGATCTCGTCTAATTGTTCACTTTCAGGATACTTGTTTGAGATATCTAAATAACGTCGGTATGCCAGTTGTGGAGACGACGCCGTTTCCCACTGGACGAGAAAAATGTGCGCGTCGTCCGACCAGGCGCCTTCTGGATACTCGGAAATCAGGGATCTGCAGGCGTTCATAGCCCGTTCCAGTTGTGAGTTATCCCGATCCCTCAGATAAAGCGCCTCGTAGCTTTTCGCCAGATAAAAAAGCACTTCATCCCGCCGTCCTCGACTGGCCTCCTCGGAGAGAAAGCGTGTGAACAGGGCCACGGCATCTTCGAACTGTCCAAGATTCTCCAGGGACAGCTTGCCCATCGTCCATAACAGATCGGGATCGTTGGGTCTCAGGAGCATCGTCTGGACGACTGCCGAGAACCTCGACAGTCCCTGCTTCACATCGACACCCTGTAGGGGAACGAGCCTCTCGATTTTATCCTCTGCCCTCCTGGCCCAGGGCGATGTGGGATAGCCATCCCGGATCGTTCGATACATCTGGACCGCTTCCTTATTCCTGTCCAGCTTCTCCAAACCTTCCGCGTAGCTGAAGCGCGCTTCCGGGATGTGCGGACTCTCGGGAAAGTCTGTCCAAATCCTGCGCAGCACGGCAAATCCTTCGACCCACAGAGACAGAGGATCGATATAGAGCTTGCCCTCTTGCAGAAGCACTGCATCCACGAGCGGATCGTCGGGAAAGAGGCGAATGTACCTGTCATACATTTGCAATGCACGCGGATACGCCTGTTCCTGAACACATCGCTGCGCCAGGGTAAGAAGGATTTTTTTAACGATGTCGGGAGACGCCGATGCCTCTTGGAGGATGGACTCATACAGGGCCGTGGCCTCGTCAGATCGCTTCAACGCATCGAGGCATTTGGCTTTCTCGTATAGCACTGACCACCGAAGCCGGGAACCATCCCTGGGTTTGTCGATCCTGTTGAACATCTCCAGGGCCGATGTATAGTCACTCTGTCCGGCGTGTATCAACCCGAGATGATACGTCGCTCGGCTTTTCAATGGTTCATCGCTTCCGAGTGTTACGGCCTCTCCAAAGGCATCGGCTGCCTGAACGTCCTCGCCCTGGATGGTGAGCAACCATCCCAGACGAAAGGCCGCTTGCTGCCGCATATCGTCGGCTCCCGGAAGGGAGATGACTTGCCGATAGTGGGATATACTCTCGCCCCAGTGCCCCAGGCTTTCTCGGATTCGACCCAGCCTGTATCGGGTCTCGATCTTGTCGGATTCCTGAATCGGGCGTTCCAGGAGAGGCTGAAGCACAGACACGGCCTTTTCCTGCGCCTCCTGCCGGATAGAGATGTCGGAGAGAAGGAGAATCGCCTTGGACCGGTATTCACCCGTCGCGTTGTCCAGGAGCAGGCTCGCCACGGATTCCGCCTTCACCAAATGTCCCCGTTCCATGGACAAAGTGCTGCTGCGGTACAAGCCTTCCATGGCCCACGAGCTCCTGGGATACGCGTTGAAAACCCGCAGATACGATTCCGCGGCCTCGTCCAGCATGTTCATCTTCTCGAAACAGTCTCCGATTCGCAATTGGGCGTGGTCGGCCAAGGACGAGGCAGGATACCGGAGGATAAGGTCCATGTACGCCTTCTGGGCCACGTCGAACTTCTCCGATTCAAACGCACTCTGACCGACGAAAAACTGAGCCTGTGCGGCCAGCGGGCTTGCCGGATAATGGTCGACAAAATCTTGAAATTGGATCATGGCCAGGTCGTAAAAGCCTTCGTTGAACAGCCGTTCCCCGTACGAGAAATCCGTCTTTTCCTGCGACTCCTGGGAAAAAACGCTCTCAGCAGCCGTGAGAATCAGCACACAGGCCATCAAGAGCAGCATGATTCGTCCTGCGGATGGTAACTTATTCTTTAGCACAATCGCACCCACCATTTTTCAAACACAGAGATTGAAAAACCCTACTTGCCCGCGACAGGTAGGGTCTATTTCTCATATAATCATATGGATATTGAATGGTCTTCTCTGATTAGAATTCTTCCTGCTCTTCCTCTTTCTCTTTTTTCTTCTTCTCTGCCTCCAGAAGCTTTCTCAAGCGCATCAGTTCTTCTTCTATTCTCCTTCTTTCGGCCCGTATTCTCTCGAGCTCGCCCTCCGCATCCTCGGTCTGCTCCTGTCCCTTGATCATGCGTTCCAGAACTTCCTTCCGTTCCTCCGCTCTCTGCCGGAGAAGGTCGCTGTCCGATGCGGAATACAGATGTGTAGGCAGTATGGCCAGTTTGACGCCAAGAATACTCCGCCATGCCGGGTAATTGGGAAAATCCTCCGATGGTTTCTCCCTTGGAGTTCTCTGGTAATCCGATTCGTCTTTATCGGAGGATAGGCGGAAATCGATGCCCATCTCAAAGGTGACCCATGGATAGGGTTTGTAGTAGATACCGGCCGTCAGGTACGTCATGTCTTCTGCACTGAACGCGCTGGGCGGGGGATTCTGCAGGAACATGCGCGAGTGGATTTCCGCGGAAAAATCGAACGTGCCCGCCGGGTACCGCCATCCCAGACCCCACAGGATTTCCGTGCTCATGTTCTGCGGGGTATCCAGAGGATCGAGGCCAATTTCCTGACCCACGTCGTTGTGGTTCAGGTAACCCAGATTGCCGTGTATCGACCACCCCTCTTCGGGGAATGCCGGATTCTGAAAGTAGGATACGAGGCCGGTGATGCCGATTTCCGTCGAACCCGCAGAGTACGGTTCATAGATGATGTTGTGCGTGCGTGCCGTGGGAATCCGTGTATAGAGCATTCCGCCGAAGACAAACGGGCTCTCCATTGCCCCCATGGAACCCATCTTGACGCTTATGAGAAGATCGTCGGGAAAATTGATGGCTTCCTTGGACCAGCCCGTTCCTCGATTGGTATCCTGGTAGAGGATGGGCGACAGTGCCAGCTCAAAATGAGAGCTCAATCCCAGGTTGAACGTCGTGAATCCCTGGACGTTCCAGAGCGTGTAGGCTTTAGAGCCCGCTCCAAACTGGGCGACTTTGCCGAAATAGCGGATGCCACCGTAGAATTGCAGGTATCCCTTGGGAAGAACCCGGGCGGAGTGGACGTACATCAACCCTCGTCCGCCTTGTTTTGTCGTGCCCTGCAGATATGAACTAGTCGTAAGGATAATGATCAATAGTAAATATGGGATTCGACGCATGCTATCCCTCCAAGGCTAACTCGTCTGAATGGAGTTTCCATCGCGGTTTTTATTCTTTTCTGAGATCAACAAATTTGCTCTTAACAGCGATTCAAATGTCCCCGCGTCCGTCCACCATCCTTCAAGAATGCTGAAGGTCATCTCCCCTTTTTTTATGTATGCGTTGTTCACATCGGTGATCTCCAACTCTCCCCTGTCCGAGGGTTTGAGACCATGGATGATCTCGAAAACGTAAGAATCGTACATGTACAGTCCGGTGACGGCATAACGGGTCTTGGGTTTTTTGGGCTTTTCGACGATTTTGACGACCTTGCCCCCTTGGATTTCGGCAACCCCGAATCGTTCCGGGTCGTCCACTTCCTTCAGGAGGATTTTCGCACCCTTTCCCTGCTTCTTGAAACTCTGAACCGACTCCTTGATATTCGCCTCTATGATGTTATCTCCCAGGATGACGAGGATGGGATTTTCATCTGCAAAATGTTCGGCAAGGCCCAGAGCTTCGGCGATGCCTCCCTCGCCTTCCTGATACGTATAGTGAAGATGCTTCAGCCCAAATTCTTTTCCGTTTCCCAGCAACCTGAGGAAATCGCCCGCATTATTCCCGCCCGTGACGATTAAAATTTCTTCGATTCCCGCCCTCACCAATGTCTCGATGGGGTAATAAATCATGGGTTTGTTATAGATGGGCAGGAGATGTTTATTCGTCACTTTTGTGAGGGGAAAAAGACGGGTACCCAAGCCTCCAGCCAGTACAACACCTTTCAAAACACAATCTCCCGTATCACCGATTAAATCCGATCCTGCACGATCACGATCCAGTAAAGCATTTGGGCAAAAATCGCAAAAGACGTCAGGAAAGAAAAAAAGCTTTTCACCTTATTGAACGCGGTTCCCTTCACGATGA
>CAZTKR010000131.1:0-10103 GCA_964614115.1 uncultured bacterium
ACATAAGCCTCGCGTTGGATCACGTATCCCTACCATGGCATGCTGTTTGCTTTTTATTTGAGCAGTGATGGTGCGTTTTCCGTATGCGCCTGCACGTGATTTCTTTCTGAAAGTAGGGTATTCAGAATGAAAACGTGGTAGATACGAACGTCGAGATGGAGGCATAAAGGGTGAGCTTAAAAGTTTTGGTCGCGGATGATGATTCGGGGATAAGGGCACTCCTGTCGAAATACTTTAAGCGTGAGGGGTACGAGACGGTACTGGCTCAGGATGGGCTGGAGGCTGTGGAAATCGCCAAGAAAACACATCCCGATCTGGTCATACTGGATGTGGTCATGCCACGCATGGACGGCTTCAGAACGGCCCGGCTCATCAAAAGCTATAAACCGTTAAGCGGGATACCCATCGTTTTCTTGACGGCCAAGGATGCGGAGAAAGAGATCACCCTGGCCCGGCAGGCCAGGGCCGAAGTTTACATAACAAAACCTTTCGACGTGCACCAAGTTTTTCTGATCGTCGAAGAGCTCCTGTCGACTGCAAAGCATTCATGAGGATACACACGGCGAGGACGCCAACGATAATCCGGAATGTAGTAACACATCCGTCCTTCTTTTTCGGGCCTTCCCTGCAGACTCCGTTCTATACGAATCATCCGTCGGACATAAAAGATAGAAAGAAACAGTCGCATACGGCTTAACGATGGTCATTCCAGATGTCGTGAAGACCATCGCACGAACCTGCTGATTTTTACTCACCAATCCCTCTTCAATTGACCTCATCTAACGAGTTTTAGGCATTAGAGGAATTCCTCCGATATGGCGGAGCGGATAATGAATGTTCGTATACGACATGGATAAATGATGTGTGGGTAGGGCATGACGATCAGGCGTCATATAGAATTGAATGACACTTATTGCTACGTGATGACTATTTTCAGCTGAGATGGCCTTGGGTTTTATGCTGCGTCGAAGGGGAAGATCAAACGTTCTTTATAAAGGTTAGAATGCGCCCCAGTCCTGCTTACCCGGTATGTAATAACTGGGGCAGATAAACCGAAACATCCGGGCGATACGTTGGGCCCTTTCCATTTTTTCTTTGCTTTCCTGATGCATCTTGGCCAGCTTTTCACCAAAAACATCCTCAAAATATTTTTTAGCAGCTTTCCGCCGTTCTTCTTCCGATTCAAACAAACTTCGAATTCGGCCCAGTTCGCCGTAGTCCAGCCAGAAACCACCGCATCGGTAGCATTCATCCACGGTGACCTCCCGCTTGACGCTGAATAAGTGCTGCATCATCACGGTATCTTGGCATTTGGGACAATGCCGACGCTGGGATAGATCGACGCGGATGTTTTTATCGCGGTTAATATCCAACAGGCGCTCCCCTGCCGATTCCTTGGGCTCATCGACTTTTTGGAGTTCGAAGGCATCGAACCAGATTCCTCCGCAGCCGTTTTCACAGACATCAACCGTAATGTCTTCAACAGTGATGGGCGTCAGCTCGTTCCGACAGGCTGGACATTTCATAGTCTGGTCTCCTATGACGTTTCAAAAAATGGTACGGCATACCATAAGAAAAATACGAAAGAATTACCAAATGTCAAAGGCTAATTTGTAAAACAGAATGGAAATAAGGATTATTCTTGTTCATGCCAGAGAAATTCTAATATAAATGTAAACTTTACTACTCCACATCTTAAAATGGCGTATAAGTCTGATTTATAAAGCACACGAGTTTTTCTTTCCTGATAAAAATCCTTGCAAATATGGTACATTTTGCTTATAATGGAAACACGTTTTTTTCAATCAACAAACAGAGTTATGACTATGGGAAGTGTATACGATATCATTTGTCAGCGACGATCCATTCGACGTTTTCAGAATAAACCGTTACCCGAAAATATACTCCAGAAGCTGGTGAATGCGGCCCGACTGGCGCCCTCGGGAGCGAATATCCAGCCCTGCGTGTACGTCATCGTGGATGATCGGGAACTGGTGGATTCCCTTTTCCCATGCTTGAAGTGGGCGGCGTATATCGCACCTGCCGGTAATCCTCCTCAAGGGGAACGACCGGTGGCCTATATCGTCGTACTGGTCGATCTGCATCGGAAGAAAAAAGGAGGCGAAGTAGACGCAGCTGCCGCCGTCGAGAACATCCTTATCTCGGCATGGGGAGAAGGTATCGGCACCTGCTGGCTCGGTGCTGTCGACCGCAAACAAATCAAGTCGATTCTTCGAATTCCCCACCATCTTGTGGTGAATTCGGTCGTCGCTCTGGGGTATCCCAACGAGTGCCCGGTGCTGGAGGAAACCCGAGATTCTATCAAGTACTGGAAGGATAAAGACGGGATACTCCATGTGCCCAAGAGAAGAAGTGAGGATATCGTTTTCAGGAATAAATACGGTAACAAAACATAGCATCTTAAAATCCTATGCACCGATGAATGTGGGAGCTGTACGTGGTAAAGGACGATAGACAAAGACCCAGGAGCTCGAGCAAACGACCGGATAGAAAACCGGACAATAGCCATGTGAAAAAAGCCATCGCTGATGCCGAAGCGTTTCTTCGCGATTCAATAGAGCCGGCCTTGATTCGAGGCTTGGACGGTTACCAGAGAAAACAGGTTGAGAGACATTTTGAAAAGAGCCAGGAATACCAGGTCAAGTTTTATAAAGAGAAAGAGGAAACCATTCTTCGAGTGTATCCCGTGGGATTCATCAGACGACTCACGGAGCAGAAAGCACAAGAAGTTCTGATGAAGGGAAGGCCCGAAGAGTTGCCTCCTATGGGATCGTTCGAGAGATTCATCGTTCACGACTACTTGAAGGATCGGGAAGGTGTTCGAACGGAAAGTCGTGGTGAGGGAAGGGACAGGCATGTAGAGATCCAGCCGCTATTTGGAAGGAATCCCAAGAAGGCCAAACGAAAACTTACCCGTTGAGTCCTCCAAAACAAGATAAAAAGCATATGGAGCCGTTATGGGCCATGCCGTCTTGGTTGTAGACGACGACGCCTCCGTGTTGAACACAGTGAGACGTATCTTAGAGATGCATGATATCGCCGTTGAGACGGTAGAATCCGGAGACGGTTGTATTCAGAAACTGAAAGAGGGATTCAAGGGTGTTGTACTCGTGGATGTTGTGATGCCAGGGATGGATGGTTGGGACACGATTCAGGCGGCCGTGGATGGGGAACTCACCCAACACGTCATTTTTATCATGCTTACGGGCAAAGAAGTGCCCGACGCGAAGATGGATTACTTGAAGGAATATGTGTTGGATTATATCATAAAGCCGTTCGACGCCAAAAAATTAGCCTCTGTAGTAAAAGAATATCTTACATACTTAAAATAACCGACGGAACCGACCAGATATGCCAAAGACGCTCAAAGAGAATCCGAATATCGTGATCATAGGATCATCGGCAGGCGGTCCGCGAATCCTGAAAAGCCTATTTACGGGCATGCCCTTCCTGAACGGTTGCGTCCTTGTCGTACAACACATGCCCAAGTTTGTGAATGAATCTCTATGCGGTATGCTGGATGGGTGCACGGACATGACGGTACGACTTGCAGAAGACGGTGACAAACTGGAGCGGGGCCATGTCTATTTGGCCCCCAGTGAAATTCATCTGGAACTGGAGAAGAATCGAGCGATACGGCTGCTCCAAGGGGAAAAAGTCAATTTTGTCTGCCCTTCGGTGGACGTTGCGATGAAATCAGTAAAAAAAACACCCGGAGCATTGCTCATTGGAATCGTTCTCACGGGCATGGGAAAAGATGGTGCTGAGGGTATTCAGTATTTGAAAGAAATAGACGGCATAACGATGGCGCAGGACAAGAATACAAGCGTCATCTTTAGTATGCCCAGAGAAGCTGCCCAAACAGGAGCTGTTGATTTTATATGCACTCCCAATGAGATCCGAGAAAAACTTGTTGAATTATTGGGCGTTATGACACCCGTCAATATCTGAGTGGACAGCATCGGTACACGAACAATATGCATGATGAATAGAGTCGGTCTTTATCCCATGGAGACAAACGTCGGTTATCGCTGCTTGTGGACACCCCTTCGTCAGATGGTATGGATTGTTCCTTCATAACGTAGTACCGTATAGGCCTTTCATTTGTGTGTATGATTATTGAACATCCTCAACGTCTTGTGTTTTGATGAATGAACCCGATCATAATCGTTGCCATAGAATATATTCTATTCCAAGTTATCATATCGTAGATACACCTCATTTATTCTTACAAAAAGCGCATTTGTTGGATGTCGCTCTATTCGAAGAATCCCGGTGATCCTTATTCAGGGATGATCTCGACATCGGAGGACCGTATCTATCATACCACGGACGAATCATTCGTAGAAGGATATAGCAAGGAGGAGTTGTAGTGAGAGGAGAGATGATGGATTCGAATATTCATCGATTGGCGGTTGATACCATACGCATGCTGGCTGTGGATGCGGTACAGAAGGCCAATTCAGGGCATCCGGGGATGCCCATGGGCATGGCCGACTGTGCCTATGTGCTCTGGTCAAAATACTTAAGGTACAATCCTGAAGATCCGGCCTGGCCTAATCGGGATCGATTTGTCCTATCCGCGGGCCATGGGTCGATGCTTCTTTATGGCCTTCTCCATATCAGTGGCTTCGAAGTGACGCTCGATGATTTAAAAACGTTCCGACAACTGGGCAGCAGGACGCCCGGACATCCCGAGAGAGGATGTCTCCCGGGCGTCGAGACGACGACGGGTCCCCTGGGCCAGGGTTTTGCCAACGGCGTGGGTATGGCGCTGGCGCAGAGCATCATGGCCGAGAAGTTTAACAAAGATGATTTTTCTCCCATCCGACATTACGTGTACGGTGTCGTTAGTGATGGTGATTTAATGGAAGGCGTATCTTCGGAAGCGGCTTCCATCGCAGGTCATCTTGGGTTGGGGAACATCATTTATATCTATGATGACAATCACATCACTATCGACGGCAGCACCGACCTGACCTTTTCCGAAGATACGGCAAAACGATTCCAAGCCTTGGGCTGGCATACGATACACATCGATGGTCATGATCATCAACAGATTGCCGATGCCATTCAGGAAGGCATTGATGAGGTTCAGCGGCCGACGTTGATCCTGGCCCGAACTCATATCGGGTATGGAAGTCCCAATAAACAGGATAATTCATCGTCTCATGGAGCCCCCCTGGGAGATGATGAGGTCAGAAAAACAAAGGAATACCTCGGCTGGCCTGTTGATCCCACGTTTCATGTACCGCCCGAAGTCTACGAGCTGTTCCGCCAGAGAGCGAAGGTGCTCAAAGAGGAGTATCGTACATGGAAGATAGGCTTTGAAGCATGGCGCAAGACTCACTCCGATTTGGCCGATTTTTGGCGACGTATGCATGAGACTGTTCTGCCAGAGGAGTTGGAAAAAACATTCATTCAGGCCGTGTCCAAGGAGGCAAAGGCGACACGGTCTTACAGTGGCGATGTGCTTCAAAAAGCGTCTGAGCTGATCCCGAGCCTGTACGGAGGGTCTGCTGATTTAGGCTACTCGACAAAGACGATTATTCAGGGCCTTCCATCCATAAGCCCCGGTGATTTTAAGGGCCGGAATATACATTTTGGCATTCGGGAACACGCCATGGGCAGTATTCTCAACGGCATGGCGGTCTACGGCGGCTTTGTACCGTACGGCTCTACGTTTTTCGTTTTTTCCGACTATATGCGTCCCGCCATACGGATGAGCGCACTGATGGGAATTCGGGTGATCTGGATCTTTACGCATGACAGTATTTTTGTCGGCGAGGACGGACCGACTCATCAGCCCGTTGAACACATGGCCGCTTTGCGTGCCATTCCCAATCTGGTGGTATTCCGTCCTGCCGACGGTCTTGAGACGGCTATGGCTTGGTCCTACGCTCTTCGGCGAAAAGACGGTCCCACGGCATTGTGCCTGACACGGCAGCGTGTTCCCATCATCCATCGTCCTGTAGAATTTGAAAACGATCTCATCCTAAGAGGCGGTTATATCCTGTCAGATTCCGACGGAATGCCCGATGTCATTCTTGTGGCCACGGGTTCCGAGGTTTCTGTGGCAGTCGAGGCAAAAGCACTTCTCAGTCAGAAAGGCTTCCACGTCCGGGTTGTTTCTATGCCCGCGGTCACACTTTTTCAGGAGCAGGCAGCGACCTTTCGTGCGTCAGTTGTCCCTGAAAAATCGATCCCCGTGGCCGTTGTGGAGGCAGGTCTTACCCAGGGGTGGTATGCGTTAACACGCGCACCTATGCATGTTATCGGCATGAGCCAGTTTGGTACATCGGCTCCCTACCAAGCTTTGGAAGAACACTTTGGGATTACGGGTCCACGTGTAGCGGATAGGGTAGGCCGTTGGTTGGAAACACTATCCAAATCATAGCATTGTCTCAGGTGTGTTTACTATACAGGGATCCCCCCACACGCATTCCAATCTTATATTTTTGAAAGGAATCAGGAAGTTAAAATTCAGTCTTTCTTCGGGTTTTTATTCTTAGACTTGAAGTTCTCCGTTCTCCAGAATTTTTTTACCGTCGATCACCAGCGTTGGATTTCGAAGAACACCATCGAAGTGACAACCGACAGACACCTTCCCACCGAAAGAAACATTATTCCCCAATCCGATATGAACCGTTCCCAGGACTTTTTCGTCCTCTAAGACACATCCAGTCAGTTTGGCGCTAGGATTGGTACCGATCCCGACTTCGGCGATGTTCCGCCCCGGTTTACCGAAGGGACGAAGTAACTTTCGGATGATCTTGGCATCATCGTCTCCGGTAATACGAACGACTTGTCCGTTTTTCACGGTCATCTGAACCGGTATTTTTAATTTTCCAACAACAGGGAATGAGCCGTCGATGATCAAGACTCCCTGTGTCGATCCCTGTACGGGTGCCGCGCAGGCTTCACCGGCAGGCAGATTGGAGAATTTTCCTGGTTCGTGGATCATCCCCGTATCGGCATATCCCTTCATCCTCGAGATGGAAAACGTGAGGTCTGTGCCTGCGGATGTTGTCAGGTGAGCGGAGCGGCCGATGGTTAGGATATCGGCAATTTTACGACTTTTTTCAATCAATTCCTTGTATGTACCCGTCAGGTTTCGGATCAGGCTCTCTGGTGTGACGCCGGGCAGGCTGACAATCCGGGCTCCGCTTTGTGAAGCGCGGCGGCGCGCCGTGGTATGGGAGAGGGAGCACTGAGTTAACAGGATGATGACGTTGTGTTTTCGCATGTAGGATGCAATAGAGCTGGAAGGCTCACAACTGTGGTTGGTAATTTCCGGTAGAACGATAAAGGACGCTTTTTTTGAGTATGGCTGGACTTCCATAAAGAACTGATAGCCCAATTCATGGAGAGGCGTATCGGCCAGGATGAGCAGAGTCTCGTTCCGACGCACCTTGAGGCAGTCTTCATACACCGATTGTATGGCGCGACTCAATCCCGACATACAGTGTCATCCTTCGTCTCGAAAGCGAATGTAAATCCTTTTGATAACTTGTAATGCACTTACGGTTACGAAATGCGGATTAAACCGGAGTAATCCCCTGTCTTCAAGGGATTACTCCGATATGCATACAACTCACTTTATCGATTCAATATCACTTTTGTACGTGATACACTTTTGGGAGGCTAAAGTACGTACAAACGCACCCAATCGGTCGTACACCGGCTCTACCGTTTTGCCAAATTTGGATTTTAGATGATTGCCAATCTGATCGACACGATGTATACCGTTACACTGTTCCCAGACGAAACTGCCGAATTCATCCAAATGCACTTTAAAATGGGGCTTTTTCCCCATCTTTATAATGATGGCCTTGAACAAGCGGCTGCGCGTCTTGGGCAGTTTTAAGGAGACAGTCCCATCCTCTTTTTTTTCCCAGTCCACGTTTTGAACGGGGATGAGATCGAGAAGGTTTACGTTTTTACTTGTTTTTGCCATTCTTCAACGGAATAGAGATCAGCACATAACCCAGGATGGCGAACACGACCAATCCTAGCCAGGGATTCCCGCCTTCGATGATGGCGGGCAGCAAGGCTTCTCCCTTATTTGCCACAATCGTACCAGCGATGATGATGCCCATCAGGGCTTCCCCGGCTATCAGACCGGAGGCAAGAAGAATCCCGGTATTTTCGGTCTTCTCCCTGTTCAGTTTGCGTTTTTCCATGATGGAGGTAACAACCCATTTGATGACGCCACCCACAAAAATGGCGAATGTGGTGCGAAGGGGAAGGTACATACCCACGGCAATCAGCATGGGAGAAGGAGCGCCGATGAGAATCAGGCCGATGGAGAAGAGCGCACCCATCATCACCAGGGGCCATGCCATACCACCGGTGATGATTCCCTGACTGAGCATGGCCATCAGTCCAGCCTGGGGCGCGGGGAGAAGTTCTCCGCCGATACCGCCCATTTCAGCGTAGCCGGTATGGAGCAGTTGCAGAACCAGAGCCATGACCAGGGCGGCGGCTATAACGCCGATCATCACGGCCATCTGCATGAATCGGGGTGTACCACCCAGGATATGCCCGACTTTCAGGTCCTGCATGATGTCTCCTGCCACGCCGCTGGAACAACACACAACGGCAGCTACGCCGAGCACGGCCGCAATGCCGAATGCGCCTTTCACACCCACGATAACCATCAGGAGCGCTGCTACAATGAGGGTAGACAGCGTGAGCCCGGAGATGGGGTTGTTGCTGGATCCGATGGTTCCGACCAGGAATCCTGCCACAGCCGCGAAAAGAAATCCTGCAACCGTCATCACGACGGCTGCCACGATAGCCCCGATGATACTATGACTGAAGAAGTAATAAAGAACGGCGATGGGAATGACCAGAAGAATGATACCC
Organism: uncultured bacterium; assembly: GCA_964614115.1. Lineage (GTDB taxonomy): Bacteria > Zhuqueibacterota > QNDG01 > QNDG01 > DSAB01 > CAZTKR01. The sequence continues at coordinate 8,890 of CAZTKR010000131.1, forward strand.
AATATGGTTGTCGAATAGGGAATGTCTTTTTCGAGACGGCTTGTCTCTGCTTCGGCCGATCCCTTTCCGATTGTCCTCAAATCATGAAAAGCACGGACGATGCCCGTGGTCAGTGATTTTCGCATCTTGAATAGTGTATAAAAAGCTCCCACGATCATGGAACCGACTGCCAGAGGACGCACTTGGGAGAACCACACGGCATTGGTCACATCCAGCCAATCTGTACCACCCGCTACCAGATTCTGGAAACCACCGTTTATGAATATGAAAAGGGGAACGAGCATCAGGTGACCGAAAACCCCTCCGGAGAAGATGATGGCCGACAGTTTCGGACCGATGATGTATCCCACGCCCAGCATGGCTGGCGATGCGGCGGGTGATTCGACATAAATGCCCCCGCTGGGATTGGATGTCGCTCCCACCGGTGCCATATCGCTGTTCAGGAGTTGAAAATTCCTGACGATGGGGAGGGACCAGAACTTTTGCACACTGCCCTGGACGAGTTGCAGACCAAAATTATTACGAAAGAGTTCGAATAATCCCGCCAGTCCGATGGTACCAAAGACGAATTTAGCGCCCGTTGAACCGCTCTGACCGGCTTTGACGATCTCGGCACAGGCCACGCTTTCCGGGAATGGGAGGGTCTTATCCTCGATCAAAACGCGTCTCAAGAAAATGACGAAAAGAACGCCGAGAATCCCACCCACCAGCATCAACGCAGTACTTTCCCAGTAATGTACGTTATCCCATATTCTTTCGCTGGTTATGGGATTTTTTGCGATCAAGAATGCCGGTATCGTAAATATGGCACCGGCTACAAGAGCTTCGCCCACAGCAGCCGTCGTTCGGCAGGTATTCTCCTCGAGAATACTGCCTTTGAAAATACGGAGTACCGCCATCGCCATGACGGCAGCCGGGAATGTGGCTGCAACGGTCATACCCGCCACCAGACCCAGGTAAGCATTGGCCGCGCCAAGGACGACGGAAAGAATTGCTCCCACTATAAGGGCCTTGAATGTAAACTCCTTCATGCTTGTTTCTGCAGGAACATACGGTTTAAATTCCTGGGGAGTATTCGGTGTTGGTTTTGGTTCTGCCATAGACCACTCCTTTTTGATGATTCGAGCTATTTTATTGTTGTAATAAGGGCAGGTGTTAACATTGTTCTAACATAATCGGAAATTGAATAAAAGTCAAGAAAAATTTCCATAAAT
>CAZTKR010000132.1:0-10037 GCA_964614115.1 uncultured bacterium
CTCGGTCTACGAGGACGACACCGAGGCCTACACCATCTGGTCGAATGAAATCGGGCTGCCCGGCTCTCGGATCACGCGACTCGGCGAGGAAGACAACTTCTGGCCCGCCTCCGCCCCCAGCCAGGGCCCCGATGGCGTCTGCGGCCCCTGCAGCGAAATTTTCTACACCATGCCCGACGGGAGCGAGGTCGAGATCTGGAACCTCGTGTTCACGCAGTTCAACCGGGTCGGCAGCCCTCCGGACAATCTGCGGCCCCTTCCCAGCCGCAACATCGACACCGGGATGGGCCTCGAGCGGACTGCCGCGGTGTTGCAGGGCGTCGAGAGCAACTTCCACATCGACATTCTCCGGCCGCTGGTGGAGGCGGTGGCGGAAATCTGCGGCCGCCGCTACGAGCCCGACAGCGACGACAAAGGAAACGATAGCCAGGAAAACAGACTCGCCCAGGAACTGATGGATGAGCTGCCCCCTGTATGCACCCGCCACTTTTCTCAGACCCACTTCCTTAGCACGAAGTGTGGACCGGGCTGTGGCAAGATTCATAAAATTGATGCAGGCGATAAGGAGGATGAACACCGCCGCGACGAAGAAGATGATCACATACTGGGGATTGGTTTTGAGGGCATTATCATACCCTATCCCTGTCGAAAAATGTATCTTCGTGAGCGGCTGGAGCGTCAGTTTTTCCCACGCCTCCAGTGTTGGTTTGGAATCGAGGAAATCGTAGATTTTTTCACCAACGGTTTCCGGAGACACGCTTTCCGGCAACAACACATACGTACAGAACGTACTATTCGTCCAGATATTGACGGTATATCCTATCTCACGGGCAAAGGCCATCGTCCCCAGAAAATCGAATTGAAGATGCGAATTATCTGGGATACTCTTAAGGACACCCGTAATTTGAATGTCGTATTGATCGGACAGATTGATGACCTTTCCCACAGGATCCTCCGATCCGAAAATGGATTCCGCCAGTTCTTCGGTGATAACTGCGGAATAGGGATCGGTGAGCGCGGTTTCGGGATTTCCCCTGACCAGAGGAAACGAGAACAGGGTGAGGAACGACGGATCGACATAACCACCCCGTCGCTCGAAGGCCTGATCCTTGTATTTGATCCTCCAGGAGGCATTCACATAACGGGAGACCTCCTGGATTTCAGGAACTTCCTCTTTCAGCGCCGGTCCCAGGGGGCCTTGTGTAATGGCCCAGGTAACGACTTCGGAATACTTGATATGCTGAAGTACACGGAATAGTCGGCCCCGATTTGCATGGAATGTATCGAAGCTTGTTTCCTGATGAACCCACAGGAGGATGAAAAGGCAGCAGGCCATGCCCACGGCCAAACCCGCAATGTTGATGATCGAATAAACCTTGGACATCCGGATATTCCTCAGGGCGATTTTCAGATAATTCTTAAACATCATAAGCCTCCAGTAAAGGGTATTTTTTAGGAATCTCGGCGTGGATACCATCGCCTGCCACCAGAACCAGCACCATGCCTTCCATGCACCACGATCCCTGTTGTAACACGCGTATGTCTCGTACAGATCACCCATGGCATAATCGTAATCATTCGATCGGATGATCTTTCTCAAAAGCCAACAGGAAAGGCGAGGCGGTTTTTTTTGTCTGTTCTTCATAGGGATGTGGCTACTCAAAAGCTGCTTTGGGCAGGTCAGACCATAGATTATCCTGAACGCTTTTAACCTCGTCCAGGGCTTCGAAACCCTTTTTAGTGATTCGATAAAACCGCTTGCTCTTGCCTCCCCTTTCAGCCGTCGGCTCTCCGACGATGGTCGCTACATACCCCTTTCGCGTGAGCCGGTCCAGCACATCGTAAATCGCACCGATGGACCAGTACTGATTCGTCGCTTTGGAGACGTGCTCTCGTATGGGCACGCCGTAGGCATCGTCCTGAAGCTTCCAGATGGTGAGCAAGAGTTGTTCTTCCTTCCGCGAAAGATACTCCATGTTTCCTCCAGACCCTATTTTTTCTGCAATACAGAACAAACAAGGCAAAAAAAATTCTTGTATTTATTCTGTAATACGGAAGATATTTGAAAAAGTTGCGGGGAATATTTAAATCTTCTGAGTCGGACATTAAGAAAAAAGGTCAGGGATGCTTATCCTGACCTTTTTCAAAGATGGGAGGTGCTTCACATTTTCAGATTGATTTATAACATAGTAACTTCTACCTATAGATGCTTATATCATCATGAAAAACGCATATTTTATATTTCTTCTGACCGATGGAATCCGAATTATCCGTTTATTTCAAAATGACCGTTTTTCCAAAGCTTGATCTTGAGCCCGACGACATAAAACGGCAGAAAATGAGATCACACTCTCAGATCTTGGTCATAAACCGATATGCGGATTCCTATACGTGAAACCGCTCTTTAATATTCTCCGTTACGATCTGTCCGTCGAACAGGTGCACGACTCGTTCAGCATACTCCGCATAAGCGGGTGAATGCGTCACCATAATAATCGTCGTCCCCTCTCCATGCAGGCCGGTTAAGAGCTTCATCACTTCGTCCCCGTGAGCCGAATCCAGGTTTCCTGTGGGCTCGTCCGCCAGGATGAGTTTCGGGTTGGCCACCACGGCTCGTGCAACGGCCACACGTTGCTGTTGACCTCCGGAGAGCTGTTGGGGATAATGATTCCTCCGGTTGATGATATTCATTTTCTCAAGAATGTCATCGACCTGTTTTTTCCTATCCGACTTGGATACGCCCAGGTACACCAGCGGCAGTTCGACGTTCTGGTACACGGTCAGCTCATCGATCAGGTTAAAACTCTGGAACACGAAGCCGATATTGGCCTTCCTCAGGTTGGCCCGTTTTCTTTCCGAGTACCGGGAGACTTCCTCACCGAAAAAATGGTACTCTCCGTCGGTGGGATTATCCAGCATTCCCAGCAGGTTCAAGAGTGTCGACTTGCCGCACCCCGAGGGACCCATGATAGAGATGAATTCGCCTTCGTTCACCTCGAAATTGACCTTGTTCAATGCCGTGGTTTCGACTTCTTCGGTTAAAAAGACTTTTCTAAGATCCTTGGCCTTAATCATGTCATTGCTCCTCGTATCGGTCAACGTATGTGATTTCTCTGTATACTCAGACTTCAATACGGTAGAAAAGGTTGTTGTGTTTCATTTTAACCGCATATTTTTCTTGGAATATTTGAGCTAACCTATTCATACTTCAATGCGTCCACAGGATTGGCCAGCGCCGCCCTGACAGACTGATAGCTGACCGTGAGCAAAGCAATCAGCAATGAGAGAATCGCTGACAGCACGAACGTCCAGACGTTTAAATCGTCCCTGTAGGCAAAACCCTGTAGCCATCGATTCATGGCGTAGAAGGCTACCGGCCAGGCAATCAGGTTGGCTAGGAGCACCCATTTGGTGAACTCTTTGGACAGCACCAGCGTAATTCCCGGTACGGATGCTCCCAGGACTTTTCGAATGCCGATCTCTTTCGTTTTCCGCTCTGCCGTGAACGAGGCCAGCCCAAACAGCCCCAGGCAGGCGATAAAAATCGCAAGCATGCTGAAATACCCGAACATCTCCATCATACGGGCTTCATTCCTATAGAGTGCATCGATACGCTCATCCAGAAAGGTATAGTTCAGTGGAAATCCGGTATGGTATTGATCGATAACGCTCTGAATATGATCGATTTTTTCCTTGGGATTACCGGGTGCCAGACGAACGGCAATCGTATTCGCGCCTCTTAGGGATATATACGTGATTATGGGTACAATTGGGCGACGCAGGGATTCATAATTAAAATCCCGGACAACACCGATGACCCTACCCTTTCGACCTCCCGAGATCTCCACGGGTTCGCCCACGACATCATCGGGATTCTCCAGCCCCAGACTTCTGACCGCCGTTTGATTCAGAATAAAAGCCTCTGTCGAATCCGTGGGATGCGCCACCGCGAAATCCCGCCCCGCAACGATCTGCATGCCGTAGGTTCTAAAAAAATCGTGTTCCACACGATTGTGGGGCATATGAAAGGGATTACGTAGAGCTTCCCCGTTTATCTCGATAGCAAATCCGGGCGCATCGTGCAGACCTCCCGTCGGTGCGCGTTTGGACATCGTGACCGAGAGGATGCCGGGATGACGGGCCAGTGCAGGCTTGACCGCTCGCCAGTTCTGTTTTAAAACCGCATCCGCTGGAAACATCAGAATGTTCTCACGCTGGTATCCCAGGTCTGTATTCCTCAGGAAATCCATCTGCCCGTAAACCACGCCGACACAGATGATCAGCACAATGGAAATGGCAAACTGAAAAACAACGAGTACCTTTCGAAGGACAGCGCCGCGTGTGCCGCGTGTGACCTCCCCCCTGAGTATGGCAGACGGCTGGAAAACGCTGAGATAGAATGCCGGATACAGTCCGGCAGCCAGACCCGCAAAAAGAAACACAATCACGACCCGCAAGACCTGAAGAGGATCGGTAAGCCGCAAGTCGAGATCGTGCCCGCAGAATGCACTAAAAAACGGGAGAACCAACGTCACAAGAGCGAGGGCCAGAACCATGGCGCAGAACGCGATTAAAAAAGACTCGCCCAAGAACTGAAAAACCAGCATACGCCGATACGCGCCCACCACCTTCCTCAATCCGACCTCCCTGGCACGTTTGATTGCCCTGGCCGTGGAAAGGTTCATGAAATTGATGCAGGCGATGAGGAGGATAAAGAGCGCGATAATGCCAAACAGCCTAACGTACCGTATATCGCTATTGGGCTCAACCTCATTCGTAGTGCGGGAATGAAGATGAATGTCCGGGACTTTCCTGAAACCCAGCCGATTGCGCTGGCTGGGCAGGACGGTGATGCCCTCATCGTTTTGCCAGCTCGGCAGTCGGCGATCCAAAAAAGCAGGGATGCGGGCAGCGATACCGTCTATATCCGAATTCTCGGACAGGCGTGCATACACCAGGACCACATTATCGGAAAAGTTTGTGGATCCCCAGAAGTAATCATTTTCGCCCTCGCCGTAAAATCCCTTCAGGGTTATGTACGAAGCCAGGAAATCAAAGTGAATATGAGAATTTTGAGGTGTGTCCTGCATGACGCCCGTGACACTAAACAAGAGACGATCATCCACGAGAAGCTGTTTGCCCATCGCATCGTCTTGCCCAAAGTATTTTTCCGCCATCGACTGGCTGATAACCATGTTGTTCGGCGATTCCAGCGCCCTCTCCGGATCGCCCTGAATCAGGGGAATCGTAAAGACTTCGAAGATATCGTGTTCAGCAAAGAAGATATGATTTTCAACAAAACGGCGATGCTCATAGCTCACCATTCCCTCGCCTTTATCAAAGATACGAACGGCATGCTCGATTTGCGGGAAGTCGTCTTCCAGCAGGGGTACGAAGGAGGGGGCAAGGGAAGCTCTCCGGAGTGCCACCGACCCGTCAGACCACTGCAGATGAATGCGTTCGATCCGGTATATGCGGTCTTTATGAACATGGTGCCTATCAAAGCTGAGCTCATCCTGAACATACAGCAGGATGAGTATGCAAACCATCATACCGAGAGTCAGGCCGGCAATGTTGATGAATGAATAACTTTTCTGCTTCGAAATCGTCCGAATCGCAATCTTCAAATAATTCTTTAACATATGCCCTCCATCACGATGAAAGCACTTCAAACAAGACTGTAGCTATATAACTGTCCACTTAGTTAGACTGGGCTGTGATGGAATGGTTGTCAAGTTTCGATTCAGTATTTTCGATTTCGAGGGCGTGCGATAATGCACGTACAAACGAATAAACTCATGGGAAATGAAGGACTATATGAGGATGTACGATAATTGGGAGAACCGATAGAAACGTTCGGTTTAAAAACCAACAGAGCCTCATGGCATGGACTATGTGATCAGCCGACACACCGTATTTAACACTCGTAATAAAGGCGACAAGATCGGACAATGATCGTTTGCCAGTCCTTTTGCCTCACTCTACCTCATCGCAACGAAGTATAGAGAATGTATCTTGCGATAGACCGATATTCAACGTATCCCTTCGGGATGAATCATATCCCCTTGTTTTCCCGTATGCTGTTGTGAAAAGGATAGAGGGTCCATCAGAATGACGAAACCGGACGAGATCGTATTATACAGCACTGATCGGTTTATCCAGCGAAGCCGGTTCTATGCCTTTCGGAAAAAATACATGAAACCCTCATATATCCTGTGTATCCTTTTCGTCGTCACTATCTTTGCGATGAGACTCATCTTTCGAGAAATCCCGCCCACAAACGTGATCCGTCACATCTCCTATCGAAGGAATAGAATTAAAATCATGCTCCAGCCGGAAACCGTCGTCACTGAACCTGTCTATGAATTTGGCCGTCTCTCGGAGAATGAATACTTTCTCGATGTTTCGGACAGTCACATTCAATATGAATACGAACGCCAGTACGAGTTTGGCGACGTCTCACGAATAGCGAGGCAACGGCTCGATAAAGGAATCAATAGGCTGGTATTCACGTTTTCTGCGTTGAAGGACACGCCCGACGTTGCATACATCAACGATCCTCCGCATTTCGACATCCATTTCAATCGATACCTGGACGATACATTCATCGTAGTCATCGATCCCGGACACGGGGGCAGTAACACAGGCGGTATTGGGTCTACGGGCGTGATGGAGAAAAAAATCACCCTGGCTATTGCTCTCCGATTGCACCAGTATCTAAACAAAAAAGAAAAGGTCAAGGTTTTTCTGACCCGGACAGAGGATCAGGATGTGGGTTTGCATGAACGAAGAAGGTTGTCCAATTTTTGGGAATCAGACCTTTTTATATCGATTCACACCAACCATGCCCGGAACAAAAAGGCGAACCATACGGAAATCTACTATGCCAGTACGCATAGTCTGCCCACGGCCCGCATCTTCCGAGATAAGCTGCAAGAGACCTTGAGCAACGGCAGAGGCCTGATCCGGCGTCGCGGTTTTGCTGTTATCCGGGGGAACACGGCCCGCATGGGCGCGGTTCTGGTGGAAATCATGTTTCTTTCCAACAAGGCCGGAGAAAAATTCTTAACGAATAGTAAAAACCAGGATACCATCGCCCAAAGCCTGTACCAATCCATCGATCATGTTCTTCGACAGGCGAAAGAATAACACGTGTTTTGCTATCGATGGGCCGATTGGAGATTGTGCCCTGTCACCGCTTGCTTACACCATTCATCATTCGTACCGCAACGAATCAGCCGGATTTGTCAGAGCCGTCTTGATCGACTGGTAGCTCATGGTCAGCAAGGCCACCAAGAGAGCCAGTACACCCGAACCGAGAAAAATCCACCACGCCATGCTCGTCCGGTAGGCAAAACCCTGAAGCCAGTCCTTGAGCACGAAATAGGCCACGGGCCAGGCAATCAGGTTCGATACGACAACCCATTTTGTAAATTCCTTGGAGAATAAGAGAACGACACTGGGCACGGAGGCTCCCAGGACTTTGCGCATTCCGATTTCTTTTGTACGTTGCTCTGCCGTGAAGGAGGCCAGGCCGAACAGACCAAGACACGCGATAAGAATCGCCAGTATGGCAAAGATTTGAAGCAATGTTCCGGTCCTCTTCTCGTTCCGATACAGACTTTCCACGGATTCATCCAGGAAGTGGAATTCAAACGGATAATCTGTAACGATCCTCTCCCACACCGATTGGACTGTGTTGATGCCATCTGAGATATTACCGGACATCAGGCGGATAATGGCGTACTCGATTGCATTCGTATTGACGGCGATGGCCAGGGGTTCTATTTCAGAGTGCAGGGACTTGAAGTGAAAATTTTTCATCACACCCACGATGGGTCCATCAACGCCCCAGAAGTTAAAACGCTCGTTGACGACAGACTCCATGCCCATGATCTTCTGGAGTTCCTCGTTGATGACAAAGGCACCCGCCGTATCCGAGGCAAACGTCTTCGAGAATGCTCTTCCGTCGACCATGTCAATCTTCATCGTTTCGATGTAATCAAAATCCACGACGTTAAAGCAGACGCGCAAATCCAGTTCGGGGTCTTTCCCTTCCCATTCGGCGCCCCCGGAATCGGCAGCGATGAAAGCAGGCCACAGCCAGCTCCCGGATACATTCATAACATTTGCCTGTCTCTTCAGTGCTTGCTTAAGCACGTCGTAGTCTTTGATCGAATCGCCCCGGAGCGGTATATAAATCACGTGTTCCCTGTCGTATCCCAGCTTCATATTCTGCATATACGTAAGCTGATCGTATACAACCCCGGTGCCGATGATGAGGAAGATGGAGAGACCGAACTGAAGGATGACTAAAATTTTACGGAACAGACCGCTCTTTACGCCTGCACGGAGCGTTCCCTTCAGCACCTTTACGGGTTGAAACGCAGACAGTAATAGTGCGGGATAGCTCCCCGATAAAACCCCCGTGACGAGCGTGATGGCTATCATCCCGATGATAAATTTTAATTGAAAGAGGTCATGAACCGCGAACCTTTTTTCCGCCAGGGTACTGAATGATGGCAGGACAAGAGCCGTCAAGAGGATAGCGAACACAAGGGCGAGGCAGGCGAGTAAGACAGATTCGCTGTAAAACTGTCCGATGAGGTTCATTTTCGTGGCACCCACAACCTTGCGCATACCGATTTCTTTTGCCCTTCCTGCCGACCGAGCCGTGGCCAGGTTCATGAAGTTTATACAGGCGATGAGGAGAACGACGAAAGCGATGGTCGTGAATATATAGACGGATTCCATGGCACCCGAGGTCTGCCCGGAACCGGAATGCCGGCGCAGGTGGACATCGGTCAAGGGTATGAGCATAACCTGTGTCATCGGACCCTCGTTGAATTCTCTTAAACTCTGGGCGTCCTGGAAGGATTCTTCCACATGTCGGTGACGGATCTTCGTGATTTTTTGGTTGATGTAGGGTATGGAAGCGTTCGCTTGAACCTGGACGAGGGTAATGATGGAATTGGCACGCCAGCTGTCCTGGTACTGGCCGGTTTCTTCCGTGAAATCAAACGGGACCAGGATGTCGAACTGGAGAATGGAATTCGTGGGCACATCCTCGAATACACCCATGACCGTGAACGCATGCTCGTTGTTCAACGTAACGATTTTTCCGATGGGGTCTTCACTCCCGAAATACTTATCGGCGATCTCCTCCGATACGATCAGCGAATGAGGTTCATCGAGAACCGTTTCCGGATTTCCCAGTATCAGGGGATACGTGAGCATCTGGAGGAAGGATGGATCGACAGCCTTGACGCCGTTCTCGAAAAAGGCCTTCTCCCCGTATTTCAGGAGAACGTTGCCCAAACCCGCGTACCGCGTCTGTTCAACAATCTCGGGGACTTCCGATTTGATGCCTGGCCCCATGGGATAGGGAGTCGGATACACATGGTAAACCTCGCCGGAGTAGAAAAAATCCTGCTCCACTTTATACAGTATATCGGCGTTTTTGTGGAAGCGGTCGAAGCTGAGCTCATCGAAAACCCAAAGCAGGATTAAAAGACAGCACGTCATCCCGAGAGCCAGTCCGGCTACATTGATGAAGGAATATCCCTTGTGTTTAAACAGATTTCTGAAAGCCACGGTCATATAATTCTTGATCATGATTATTCTCCAATATAGGTTGTCTACCAGACAGACAGCTAAAAACTTGATAATTTGTTTGGCGATCCAGAGATTCGCCGTGCCCCTTCCCCTCTCGACGGCGATGGCATGATAGATTTCTTGATAATCGCCCGACAAGTATTTCCGATCTGCTTTTGGCAACACGAGATTGAGAAGCCAACCGGCCAATTTAGGAATTTTGTAATGTCTCTGAGTCATCATTTACTTACGTATCATCCATCCTGGACGGGGAGCACGATACCCTCCCAGAGTGTATCCTGAATTTGTTTAACCTCGGCCAACGCCTCGTACCCTTTGGCCGTGATTCGATAGAATTGAATAGCCTTCCCGCCCCTCACAGACGTGGGTTCACCCAAATACGTTTCTAGGTATCCGTTCAGGTTCAGCCTCTTAAGGGGCAC
>CAZTKR010000133.1:0-9965 GCA_964614115.1 uncultured bacterium
ATTATTCGACATAAAACACGCTCTCTCGTGTGACCGCATTGCCCGCCTGATCCCGAATCAGGACATGAATCGTGTGCTCTCCCGGTGTCAGCGGCTCTTCCAAAGGATGAAATCCGAGTTTATGGAACGGATCGTACTCGATGATGAGTCGTCTGTTATCGAGGTGAATGATGTACTGTTCCTCGTCAGATATGCCCGAGAGCGTATCCCGAAATCCCACAGCAATCCTGGGTGTCCGGTCTTTGATGCGTGCACCCGGCTCTGGCAGGATGAAATCAATTTGCGGGGAAACCGTATCCACCAGCATCGTGAAGTCTGAACACCCGCCGATCCAGGCCGTCATCTGGCCGTCCTCCCATCGACTTCCGGCGAAGGACACCTGTCCGTTCTCACCCACCCGGTAGACACCGAGTTTCTGCTTGTCCCCGCCGTACTGAGACGCGTCAAACATGATCTTGATGCCGCGTCTCAGGGGGACATCCTGGGGGAAAACATCGTATTTGTAATCGATAAAACTGGCCGGGTGAGAAAACGGTTCCCTCCGGCATGTGGACAGGAGGGATCGATACACGGAGCCCCGGGGAAAAAACACGGTACATCGTCCGTCGTCGGAAAGCACGGTTCCCCCTTCAGAGGCCGTGACGGAGAATACCGGCTCTTCATCCCGGATGACATGCTGCGTTCCTTCGCCATCGCTATAATGCGCCTCTGTCGTGAGGATTCCCTGGACGCCTTCCTCCACGGCAAAAGCTCCGACAAATTGATGCCGATTGATGGGAACCAGGGGAACGAGCTTTTTGTTCCACTGGTGAAAACCGGCAAACAGCGTCGGCAGACCGGCGGGCGGCTCCTCGAACCGCAGCCTGATCCGCACATAATCTTCGAAGAGATACGTGTCGAGTTCGGCGTCGACATCCGGCGACAGACCAGATGACCCCTCCTGCATCGCCGGGTTCTCATCGAGGAATGCAGCGGATATTTCTGGAAGAGGGATCATTCGTAAGATGTACTGGATGTCCGACCAGTTACCGAAATAATCCGCCACTTCGATACGCACGGTATGCTCCCCAGGATCGATAAAAATTCCGTCCCCGTTCCCCGACGAATGGCCGGAATACCCGCCCGAATCGGCTGCTTCGATCCCGTCGTCCCGGCAGGTCACAATCCCAGCCTCTTCTGAGGCGGGCTCGTAAAACGGCAGGTCGTTGCCCACGTCTCTGTACAGCTTCTGAAACAGGCCCTTGCCCCAGCGATTCAACCGATAATCCCGATCCAGCTCCACCTGGCGCGTCTGGCTGTACGAAAAACGGTCGTATCTTGACGTAAAGATCAGACGGTCGTCAACATACAGCCGGACCCGGTAGAGTGCAAAACGGTTGGGCGCTCCGTTGGCCCGATCCGAGGCAGATACGGAAAAGCCGATCTTCCCCCATCCCGTGACGATGGAATCCAGCGTGTATATCCCATGGCCTTGACGGTGGGCGGAAAAAACACGGGGCACGAAATCCCCCTGTACATGGGAATGGACATCCAGCGGGGTCACTGCCAACGCTCTGATGGCCGGAGCTATCGTGTCTTCGATGGAATACATCAAATAGAGAGGATTAAACGGACGGCTTTCCTCATCCCGCACCTCGAAGTGGAGATGCGGATCTCGCGTGCCACTTCTTCCCGTGTAGCCCAGAACTTCCCCCCTTTTCACACGGAGGTTACCCGGTGCATAGACTCTCTCTACAGTAAATCGTCCCCGCCGTTTCTGCTCTTTCTTGATGAGATGTTCGAGTTGTTCCGAAAACCGGGAAAGGTGCGCGTAAACCGCCACAATCCCGTTGTCCATACGAAGATACACGGCCCGGCCGTACCCGTAGGGAGAAACTCGCACACGTACGATAGAACCGTCCCCGATGGCGAACACCCTGTATCCCGTGCGTCCCCAGGTCTTGAAATCGATTCCCGCGTGGAAATGCCCGGAACGATATTCTCCAAAAGACGACGTGATGATCCGACTCGCATCCGTCGGCCAAATGGTCGCCTGTCCGAACGTGGATTCCAACAAGAAAAGGGAAAACAACACAGTCAGGAAGCGTCTTCCCATTTTAAACCCGATGTATTTCATCCATCCCTCATCCGGCGTGTCTTTTACTTATGACTTCCACGAAACGGCGTATATGATCGGGTGTCGTGCCGCAGCATCCTCCGACGATATCGGCCCCGGCATCCAGCAGTGGGCCCAGCTTCGATGCCATCATGTCCGGCGTTTCCCGGTATACGGTTTTCCCATCCACCAGTTCGGGGAGTCCGGCGTTGGCTTCGGCCAGTATCGGCCTGTCCGTGCACGCTCGCATCTCCGCTACGATTTTAATGAAATCGTCAATGCCGTTCCCGCAATTCGAGCCCACGACATCGGCTCCTTCATCCAGGAGTCGGCTGACGGAGGAGGGAATGTCTACACCCATCATCGTACGGTAACCCTGTTTAACTGGATTGAACGTCATGGAACCGATCACGGGAAAATCGCCCAGCTCCCGGGCAGCCTGCACGGCCAGCGAAGCCTCCTCCAGGTCGCTCATCGTCTCCACGATGATCAAATCGGCCCCGCCTTCGATGAGGGATTCAACCTGAAGCCTGAAACACGCCTTCATCTCTTCGGGAGGGATCGTTCCCAGCGGCTGGAGAAACTCACCCGTCGGCCCTACCGATCCCGCCACCCATACGTCTCCCCCGGCAGCTTCTTTGGCAATGGCTGCTGCCCGACGATTGATCTCGGCCATTTTTTCGCCCAAACCCGTTTTCTCCAGCTTGTACCGACTACCGCCGAAGCTGTTGGTCGTCAGAACCTGAGCGCCGGCTTCCACATAACTCCGGTGTATCGCCTTCACCCAATCGGGATGTTCCAGGTTCCACACCTCGGGCGCTTCCCCCACTTTCAGCCCCTTGGCCTGAAGCTGGGTTCCGATAGCCCCGTCGAAGAGGAGGATTCCTTCTTGCACTCTCTTGATAAAATCATCCCTGTTCATCATTCTGAATTCCATTCATTTTTTACTTTCGGTATTCGTGATAACGAATGCAAGTACCGATTTTTAAAGAACCTATCTTTAAATTACCAGAATCATCCAAGTATGATAATTCCTTGTTTTATTTCGGAATCCGGACGATTCGGCTGTTCAGCTCTCACGCTCCAGAATCTGCACGTCACACTCGCAGAGACCTTGAAATGTTTCCGCATCCTTTACCGAACCCACAATGCTACCCCAGTGCATCGGCACGACAACCTTGGGTTGGATGTCTTTCACGGCTTTGGCCGCTTCCTGGGCATTCATCGTGAAGGTCCCGCCCACGGGCAGGAAGGCCACATCGGGTTTCAGGCCCTTCATTTCCGGAATCAGGTCCGTATCACCGGCATGGTAATACGTTTTACCGCCGACCTTGAAAAGAAATCCCACGTACGCCCTGTCCTTGGGATGGTACTGCTTGCCGATATTGTAGGCGGGCACCGCGTGAATCTCCACCCCTTCTACAGTCAGGGTATCCCCGGGACTCACCGTCTTGACGTTTCCCTTTATTTTCCCGGCACTGGAGGCCGTCGTCACGACGACGGTCTTCTCGCCCTGGATTTTCTTCAGGTCTTCCGGAGAGAGGTGATCGTAATGATCGTGGGTGATGAGGATGATATCTGCCGTTTCGTCACCCTTGATCTGGTAAGGGTCCACGTAGACGGTTTTTTCACCCGTAATCTTTATACTGGCATGCCCCAGCCAGTGCACGTTCTCAAGCATGATGAAGACCTCCCCTCGTTTGTATCTCTATGACACTCCTGGATTCATCACGACCTTCCATCTGCATACAGCCGGATGGCATTCGAACAATCCAGGCGTGGAAGTACGATCTTCTGTTTATGTATTCGATGCGTCCCACAGATTGACTTCCTCGATCAGCACGGCCACGATTTCATCCTCTTTTAACTTTCGGATGACCTCGCCTTTCTTAAAAAGCAGAGCCGACTTCTTGCCGCAGGCCACGCCGATATCCGCCTCTTTGGCCTCTCCGGGACCGTTGACCGCACAGCCCATGACGGCCACGGTGATGGGTGTTTTTACGTGCGAGAGGGACTTCTCGACTTGCTGGACGATGGGGATTAAATCGGTCTGCATCCGCCCGCACGTGGGACACGAGATGATGGTCAGACCGTGCGCTCGGAGCCGGAGTGCTTTCAGGATATCAAATCCCGCACGCACTTCCTCCACCGGATCGCCGGTGAGGGATACACGAATGGTATCGCCGATGCCCTCGGCCAGCAGGGTACCGATTCCCACAGCGGATCGCAGGATGCCCGACCTGGGTGTGCCCGCTTCTGTCACGCCCAGATGGATGGGGTAATTCAGTTTGTCGGCCAGCATCCGGTTCGTCTCGATCATCAGGGGCACATCGGACGCCTTGACGGAGAGCACGATGTCATCGAACCCGGCATCCTCGCAGATGCGGACATGGCTGATGGCACTTTCCACCAATCCCGCTGCATTGATGCCGCCGTACTTCTGGACGATCTCCTTCTCCAGAGAACCGCTATTGACTCCGATGCGAACGGGAATCCCGCGCTCTTTGGCTGCGCTCAGAATCTTCTCAACCCGCTCCCGCGATCCGATATTACCCGGGTTGATGCGTATCTTGTCGGCGCCTTGCTCGATGGATAAAAGGGCTAAACGGTAATCGAAATGGATATCCGCTACCAGGGGAATGCCGATACGCTTCTTGATGGTTCCCAGTGCTTTGGCTGCCTCCTTACTGGGAACAGCCACCCGAACGATTTCGCAGCCTGCCTCTTCCAGCCGTTGGATCTGGTCAACGGTACCCCTCACATCTTCGGTCTTCGTGCACGTCATCGATTGCACCGAGACGGGCGCACCCCCGCCCAGCGGGACATTCCCAACCCAGACCTTCTTTGTCTCTCTACGTTTCATCGAAACACCGGTTTTCTGGAGCAACCGTTCTCTTATCCCCATCCGGGACAGCAAGAACATGTTTTCGTAATAATTTATAGTACGGATATTATCCTAAAAAGTCAAGATGATGTCTTTTTGCTTGACATTTTTCGCAGAAAAGCCTATCATTGAGACATGCAGAATCCCGTTCCATTCTGTTTCGCAGCCTTCCTTACCGCCTCCTTTGACATGACAAGGCTTTTTATGCATCTTTGACGGAACGTAAGAACTATCGAGATCGTTGGAACCAAACATCTTACATTGCCCAACACGAGAACCGCGAATAACCAAGCATACATCAACATACGTAACAGGAGGAATCCATGGATAGAAGAGATTTTGTGCGATGCGTGATGGGGGGATCGGCCCTTTCCATCATGGCCCTGAACAAACTGAATGCGGCCGTGTATCAGAGTATTAAATCGCTGAACCAAAAATTCATCAAGGACAACGCCCCCGACGGCGTATACTGGGATGCCGTGGCCAATCATTTCATCTTCCAGGATAATCTCATCATGATGAATAACGGCACCGTCGGCCCCATGCCTGAACCCGTATTCAACACGCTGATGAAATACTTCAAGGTGCAGGCGACCAATCCCTACGACTGCTACAATTACTTCCCGAGACTGAAGGATGGCGTTCGATACGAGCTGGCTAAATTCATGAACGCCTCGCCCGAGGAAATCGTGATCAATCGAAACACCACCGAGGGCATGAATACGGCGGCCCACGGTCTGGATATGAAGGAAGGCGACGAAGTGCTCCTCTCTTCCCTGGAGCATCCGGGTGGTACACATCCCTGGCGGTTGAAGGCAAAACGTTTAGGCATCAAGATCAAGGAAGTTCCTTTGAGCGTACCGTCGGAGAGTACGGAAGAGATCGTGGACGCCTTCGAGAAGGCCATCACGCCCCGCACGCGGGCTATCAGCATCAGCCATACGGTTTACATCACGGGCCTCATCGCTCCCATCAAGGAATTGAGCGAAATGGCCCACAAGCACGATGTTCTCGTTATCGTCGACAGTGCCCACGGCATCGGCATGCTGGACCTGGATATGCACGACATGGGCGCCGATGTATTCTGCACCAGTCCCTACAAATGGATGGGCGCACCCACCGGATGCGGTGTAATGTACGTGAAGAAAGAATCCCAGGATACATTCTATCCGTTGATTGCCAGCTCGGGATGGGATACGAATAAAACGGCCCAACGATTCGAGACCCTCAGCCAAAGGGCCGATCCTCTTATCTTCGCGTTGGGAGAGGCTGTGGAGTTCAACAAGGCCATCGGGAAGCAACGCATCGAAAGAAGAATCAAGACACTGGCCGGTTACTTGAGACAAGAACTCCAGAAGATACCGAAAGTCCGGCTGCATACATCCACCGATCCTTACCTGAGCGGAGGCCTGACGGCATTTTCCATCGAAGGCGTCAAAGCCGAGACCATCGTCGATTATGTGCGGGAAAAGTACAACATCGTCATCCGAACCATCGGACGCGAAAGGGACAATACCCGGGGCGTGCGAGTATCCACCAACATCTACGTTTCGATCAAGCACGTGGACATGCTCCTGGAAGGAGTCGGCTACCTGGCACGGCGAAAGGCTTAACGAAATTCAGGAAAGCGTTTAGATGATACTTCAATTCGAGGAGGACACTCTATGCTATCGTGTGTACGGTGCAGGTGCCACAACGAACGATGGTACGGCACGATGTGTATTGCTTTGATATGGCTATGCCTTTGTCTGACACCACTACAGGCTCAAAAACGGGTAACATCGACTCCCCCCGACCTCCGGTTGCGGTGGTACCATCAGCACGTGGATATGAAGGATCGCTCGCTGTTCAAGAACGTACCCTGGCAATTCCTCGGTCCGACAAACATAAGTGGCAGGATGACCGATGTGGCCGTGGTCGCACCCAAGGGTAAGCATTATACGATCTACGTAGCAGGGGCATCGGGAGGTGTCTGGAAGACGACCAACGAGGGCACCACGTGGGAGCCGATTTTCGAACACGCGGCCTCGACGTCCATCGGTGATGTGACCATCGCACCGACCAACCCGGACATCGTCTGGATCGGAGGAGGCGAATCGAACATCTTCCGAAGCTCCATGGCTGGATCGGGCGTGTATAAATCCACGGATGCTGGAAAGACCTGGCAGCACTTGGGCCTGGCAGGCACGCATACGATTCCCAGAATCATTATCCATCCGGAGAATCCGGATATCGTGTACGTGGCAGCATCAGGGCATGAGTGGACGGATAACGAAGAACGGGGCGTATACAAGACAACGGATGGAGGCATGACGTGGGAAAAAGTGCTGACCATCGACGAAAAGACCGGGGCCATCGACCTGGTGATGCATCCCACGGACAACCAGACCCTGTATGCGTCCACATGGCAGCGCATCCGTAAAAAATGGAACGATCCCCGCAACGAGCCCGACTACACTGGGAGCGGGATCTACAAAACAACCAACGGCGGACTGACATGGGCATCCATCAACAACGGGCTTCTGGAGCCGCGATACCGCGGCCGCATCGGTATCGACCTGTGCCTGTCCAAACCGGATGTCCTGTACGCGTTCGTGGACAATTACGAGATCGCCCGGGCATCCGATGACGAAGAAGAGGATTCCTACGGCCGTCCCAAGGGCGGCGTCATTCACGGCGCCACCGTCTTCCGGTCCGACAACGGGGGCCAGAATTGGCATAGGGTCAGCGCGTACGACGAATACATGGAAGGCCTCTCGGGCACATACGGATGGGTTTTCGGTCAAATCCGTGTGGATCCCAACGATGAGAACACGATCTATGTGATGGGTGTTCGCCTCCACGTTTCCCAGGATGGCGGACAATCCTTCCGGCTCCTGGAAGGCATGCATGTGGATCATCACGGGATGTGGATCGATCCGGACAACTCCGACTACATCGTCGATGCCAACGACGGCGGCGTGGCTATCTCGTACGACGGCGGCGAAAACTGGCGGACGTTTTACGACAACGTGCCCCTGGTCCAGTTTTTTAACGTCATGGTTGATATGGACGAGCCGTTTCGTGTGTACGGCTCGATTCAGGATCACGGCAGCTACAGCGGTATCGTCAACCTCAGCCACGGACGAAACCAAATCCCAGCCGTGGAGTGGAAGCGTGCGCCCGGCGGTGAGGGCTCTAGCCACGCCATCGATCCCACAGACCCCGACATCGTCTATTCCGCCGGATTTTACGGCAGAATTACGAGGACGGATCTCTCTAGCGGAGAACGATTAAGCATCCTCCCCGAGATCGCTGAGGACGAACCAAAACTTCGCGGCCAGTGGGTGGCACCGTTCATCATCTCCCCCCACAACCCGCGAATCATCTACCACGGGATGCAGTACTTGTACCGGTCGATGGACCGGGGAGATGCGTGGGAGCGTATCAGCCCGGATATGACGTACAACGACCCGAAGAAATTGGGGGATATCCCGTATCAGACGGTATTCTCCATCTCCGAATCGCCCCTAAAGTTCGGACTCATCTACGTGGGCACCGACGACGGCAAAGTCCACGTGACCCAGGACAGCGGGAGAAAATGGAAAGAGATCACGAAAGGATTGCCCCATCAGAAGTGGGTCTCCGAAATCGTGGCCTCTGCCTATGATGAGGGCACGGTATACATGTCCCAGAACGGTAAACGGGACGATGACTTTGCCCCTTACCTGTGGAAGTCCACGAACTACGGTAAAACCTGGGTTGACATCACGGGCAACATACCCAGCGGTCCCATCAACGTGATCCGAGAAGACCCGAAAAATCTCCGCATCCTGTATGTGGGCACGGATCTGGGAGTGTACATCTCCGTGGACGGTGGCAGACAGTGGCATGTGCTGGCCAACAACCTACCGACCACGTTCGTCCACGACCTGGCCATACACTCGCGCGACGACATCCTGGTAGCCGCCACCCACGGCCGGGGTATGTGGGCCATGAACGTGCGCCCCATCCAGACATTGTCGGACGATGTTCTCGCCAGGGATGCCCATTTGTTCGAGACCGAACCGGCCAAGCTCCCGCGAAAACAGTGGCGACAGTGGATCGACGGCCAGGATGCCTACATCCATTATTACCTGAAAAACGCCCGTGAAGCCACCCTCATCGTGCAGGACGAAGACGGCAACGTCGTGAACGAGATCGAAGGCACCAGGGATGCAGGGATGAACGTGGCCGTCTGGGACTTGACCACGAAAGCCAGCACGGAAGAGGAGACCGAGTACGTCGACCCGGGCCAGTACACCGTGATCCTCAAAGCCGGTGCGGCAACTGTGGAAGGGCACGTCAAGGTAAGGAAGGCGGATTTATAAACCGGTGAGAAACCTAAAAAATCCATCGAAGATGCCATCCTTCCCAAAGGATGGCATCTTTTTTTGGGGGAGGACGGACGTCTATCCTGAAGAGTCCAGCAATGCCGAATAGGTGTCCCGCTTGCTCTGGTACACGGTGACTTCTTCCTTTTTGGATCGTTTCTGTGCGCCGGCTAAATAGACGTCGATTTTGTCCAGCAGCATACGAATCGCGGCCGTCCTTCTGGGGATCTCCAGCTGGGGATTCTCGATGATCTTCTCCAGGGCATAGATACGAAACCGATCCATGCCCCAGTATTTACGAGAGAGTTGATCCTCGTGTCCGCCGTACTTCGTGATAAGGGGCTCTTCCAGATACAGCACCGGCAGGAAGGCACAGATACGCAGCCACATGTCATAATCTTCGCAGGCGGGCAGGGCTGCGTCAAAAAGGCCGAACCGGTCGAACACGTCACGGTGGATGATGACGGATGAGGGTGAAATGATGCACAGCGGAAGGCAGTGTTCGAAAATGTGACCGCCGAACTTTTTGTGTGTTTTCTTGGGATTGACGCGTCGGCCCCTGCGTATCCATATTTCATTCGTGTAGCAGATGCGGTGTTCGGGATTTTCCTTCAGGGCCGACACCTGTTTTT
This sequence comes from uncultured bacterium, assembly GCA_964614115.1. Taxonomy (GTDB): domain Bacteria; phylum Zhuqueibacterota; class QNDG01; order QNDG01; family DSAB01; genus CAZTKR01. The sequence goes on from CAZTKR010000133.1 coordinate 9,964, forward strand.
CC
>CAZTKR010000134.1:0-9860 GCA_964614115.1 uncultured bacterium
ACTATTAACCATTAATTTATCACACCCATGATGCAAAATCAAGTTTTTTCAGCGCAGGGATGCACGCTGTAGCATCTTTTCTCTTGACATTGATAAAATTAATTGTAAATAAGAGTGACTGAAGTATGAAGTCGATTGGATTATTCTACGGAAGGTACTATGAAATCCTGTTATTTATACCCTGAGGTGTTTTCTCAAACGCGGGAACGATCGGATATTCCCGCTGTGTATACATGGAACCTGAAGGATGTTTGCCCCTCGGATGCGGCCTGGGAAAAAGCGAAAAAAGCGCTCGTTTCCCGATTCGATGACGTCGTGGCATACAAAGGACGATTCACGGCCTCGGCTTCCGATCTCCTGTCATGCCTGGAATTCAACAGCGACCTGGCCAAGGAATACCTCCGGCTCTACAGCTATGCCATGATGAAATCGGATGAGGATACACGCCAATCCAGGTATGTGGGCATGCGCCAGGAAATGAGTCAGATCGGCGTTGATTATCGGACAAAGGCTTCCTTCATTGAACCGGAACTGGTGAAGATGGACAAGGAAACCATCGACCGATTCTTGGCCCAGGAGCCCGGTCTGAATATCTACTGGATGTATCTGTACGACATCCAGCGGCGGAAGGCACATAAACTCTCGGAGAAAGAAGAAAAAATCATGGCCCATGCGGGCATGATGGCGGACGATCCGCATAATATATTCAGCATCTTTTCCAACGCCGAGCTGCCCTATCCTGAAGCCACACTCTCCGACGGGAAGAAGGTCAAGCTCGACCAGGCCGGGTATGCCCTGTATCGCGCCCTGCCTCGTCGGGAAGATCGGAAGATCGTCTTCCATACCTTCTGGAATGCCATCACTCGGTTCCGGGGTACGTTCGGAGCCCAGCTCTACGGCAATGTCAAGAAGGATGTGTTCTACGCCCGATCACGACACTACGCCTCGTCTCTTGCAGCCGCTCTGGATGTGAACAACATCCCCGAAGCCGTCTACCGTACCCTCATCCAGAATGTCAACGCAAACCTGGACACGTTTCATCGGTACCTTCGTTTGCGGAAACGCATGCTCCGTGTGGATCGATTGGAGTATATCGACCTCTACGCACCCGTCGTGGAGGGCATCGAACTGAGATACGATTATGATCAAGCCAGGGATATCGTGCTGGATGCCTTGCATTCCCTGGGCGACACGTACAAGGCGGGGGTTGAGAGGGCCTTCGATGAGCAGTGGATCGATGTGTATCCAACCCCTGGAAAGCGCTCGGGTGCGTATAGCAATGACGGCGGTTATGATGTGCATCCCTACATGCTGCTCAACTATAACGGGAAGTATCAGGATGTGAGTACATTAGCCCACGAAATGGGTCATTCGATGCATACGTCTTTGTCCAATAGAACGCAACCTTTCCCGCTGGCGGACTATTCCGTGTTTCTCGCCGAAGTGGCATCGACGTTCAACGAGACTCTACTGACCCACAGGATGCTGAACACCATTGATGATGATAACATTCGTCTTACCATCCTGATGGAATACTTGGATGGTATCAAGGGTACGGTTTTTCGTCAGACTCAGTTCGCCGAATTCGAGTTGACGATCCATGAACAAGTGGAGAACGGCGCCACACTAACAGGAGATGGACTCACGCAACTGTACGGGCACGTGCTGAAGAAATACTACGGCCACGATAAGGGAGTCTGTCACATCGACGATCTCTTCACAGTGGAATGGGCGTATATTCCTCATTTTTATTACAATTTTTACGTGTACCAATATGCCACTTCCTTCACGGCATCCACGGCGCTTGCTCAGAGTGTGTTGGATCAGGAAGAAGGGGCCTTGGAAAAATATATCTCTTTTCTGTCCGCAGGGGGGTCTGATTATCCCATCGAACTTTTAAAGAAGGCGGGTGTGGATATGACCACGACCGGGCCTTTTGAAAGGACGATGACGGTGATGAACCAGACTATGGACGAAATCGAGAGGATTTTGAATGCCAAGGGATTGTAGAGAGATATAAAACTAAGTCTGTGGGATGAGACGATTTTTAACTATCCTAATTCTTTTCGATATAGGTCTAGGAATTTATTTGGCGATACAATCTGGACGGAATGATAATGGTTTTTAGGGAAATGATTGATATTTCCGGTAACGAGAAACGGAACATTACCCGAAACGGCAACCTCTAAAAACGATTGGTCTTCAGGATGGGGCAAGAGGTCTTTTAGGGGTAAGGCTGCAACCAGCTCACCGCAGGATTCGATCTGCTCTAAAAAGTAAGCCACATGGTGTTTATCGAATTTGAATTTCGGCCTCAATAGAACTTCACGGTATTCCGTCACTATTCTGGCATCAAAGCACAGTTGCAGATGATCGGAAGCAATCATCCGAACGATTTCACCCGGTGCACGATAGGGGGATAGTAATCCGGATACGAGGACATTCGTGTCGACGACAATTTTCATGATTTCCGAGACTTGCGCACTTTTGTAATTTCTTCGTTTATTTCTTCCGGCGTCATTCTATCCATACTCATTTCCACAGATTTTTTCTGCAGGGACGCAACTGCGTTCATGGATCGAGCTCTGCGGAAGGCCGCTAAACTTTCCTCCACGTTGTCTTCTGATACAGAAGATAGAATCGCCATGGGTTTTCCATTGGTCGTAATGATCATCTCCCCTTCTTTTTTCAACTGTTTCCAGATACTGGAAGATTTGGTACGAAAATCTCTAACACCGATGAATTTCATGGTGTCCTCCCCTCTAAATATGAGCATAGTTGAGTGCCTATAATATACACATATGAGGGACAATTGTCAAACAATTTTTTCGGTATGCAATTTGAATGATATCGTAACGACGATGCGATTCGGTATCGATGGATTGCTATCACATTATTCGTTTCTCAACGAAGGAATTAAATCCCCCCGGGTTGCCCATTTTGTAGCCACGAGTGTCCAGCAGAAACCGCTGAGCAGGATGGCGATTAACATGGTCAGCAAAAATAGGTAGGGTATCTCAGTGCCCGGCGATAACAAGGCAGGAAGAACGGCGATGATGGCAGAGACCGTTCCACAGACCATGCCCAAGATCAGCAGGACGATATTTTCGGAAAGAACCATCTTTTGTATCGATCTTATGCTGAATCCCACGGCTTTGAGAAGCGCCATTTCACTCCGCCTTTCCATGGCATTCCTGATGACGATGATCCCGATACCACCCGTACCCAATATCAGACCCAGCCCGCCGAGAGCCAGGAAAATGGATAAATAGGTGTTCGTCACCGTATTGAAGGCAGCCAGTCTATCTGGGGCGGCTGTGAGCTCCAGGCCGTAATCCTGCATCGTGCGGGACAGGACATCCATCACGGTCCGCCGCGTTTCTGGAGGAGTATCGATGAGAAAGACACGCGAGCCGCTGATGCTGGGGAAGTGGGCGTTGAAGAATTGCTCGGCGGTGATGACACTGCCTTGAAATATCGAATTGGTCAGACTGCCCACGAGTTTGAGGTGGAGCTGATCGCCACGCTCGTCTATGTAGGTGAGTGTGTCGCCCACGGTCTTGCCCAGACCCCAAACGATGACTGTCTGATCCGCTATGGCAGGGATGATGTTATCGCCCAATTCCTGATTAAGGAGCAACCAAGGATTGTCACGCGTTAAACCCTCTTCGACCCGAGCAAATGAGAAGGCCCCTCTCTGGGCGAGTTCTTCGGGCCGGATGCCCAGGATGCGCGGTTTTTGAATCCGGTTCAGGTTCAAACAGCTGGCATCGTCGCCTTCCCGCATGCGTAAGGACACAAACCTACAATCCAAGACGTTCTCGTCGATCAATCCCAGTTGTCGCTGGATTCCGTGCGTATTCAAATCCTGGAGCACGGGAAGCGTGGTTTCTCCGTATAAGGCGAAACCGCCCGTACCGGCATCCCGGCGGTCGGCGTTTTTCTGCGTGCTCTGACGGTTAGCCCCCACTCCGATGACGATGAACGATCCGAGGGCCAGGAGCGCTACCGTGGCCGTGCTTCGTCCTACCCGGCGGGCCATGTTGCGCGATCCCAAGCTTGTCAGGCGCATCTTCGTCTGATGGGATATGTTCCGTACACGGATCAAAAATCCGTGGCTGAGAGAAATACTTCCCAGGAGCATCAGGGAGCCGGCTCCCCAGAAGGCATTGGCTGCCGCTCGATCCTTGCCTGGATTTGCGAGGCACATAATCACGATAACGCCCAGAAAGCATACGCACGCGAGAATCAGTGAGATAAACCGTTTCGCTCGCGTGTAACGTATCGACGGCCGTTGAAGATCTCTGATGGTTTTTTGTGTCTGCCTGCGGGTAGCCACTCCCATGGCCATGACAGACAGGAGGGCTCCCGTGCAGAAGCCCGTCAACAGAGTAACAGGTTTAATATGCCATACCAGAGACGACGTCCCCACGGCGCCGCGCCATACGGTTCCCAGGAGAGTTAGGATGGCCTGATTAAAAAGGATGCCTGCGCCGGCTCCTATCAGACTGCCGACCAGCGCGATGATCGTCCCTTCGGTGAGCAGCAGCCGTCTGACCTGCTTTGGTCGGTATCCCAGGGCCAGGAGGCTTCCCATTTCTTCGGATCGTTGTTCAACGGTCAAGACGAACAACAACCCTGTCAGGAGCAGCGCTGCCACGATAATAAAAAAGCTAAGGCCGATCAACAACTGGCCGAAATCGATGGAATCGGACCCTGCCCTGAGAGCCTCCTGCCTGACGGGTCTGAAGACAAGTCCCAGGGATGCGGGTTGCAAGCGCGACAGGATGTTTTTTTCGAGTTCCGAGGGAGATTGTATCGACCCGGTGTATCGAAGCGCGGTCAGTGATCCGAAGCGGTTGGCCCAAAACTTCTGAGCGGCATCCAACGTGAGGTAGGCCTTGGGCGTCCCCCGGTACCGGTTCCAGTAGGCTTCGTCTTTATCCCGTATTCTGTCCAGGTCGATGGGAATGCCCGGATCCCAGTCGCGGCAATTCTCTGCATCCGATAATCCGGGGAACAGGGGCGTCAGACTTTGGTCTGCGGCTGGGCCTCGGATAGGAACGATCGAGTACACTCGGAAACCGGTCGTTTTTTCGATGAGCCGGTGTCCGGCATCGGGAATGTAATAGGTGATATATAGCAAGTCGCCCACGGATGCACTTATGTCCTGAGCAGCCCAGCGATTGAGGATGATGTCGTTGTCCGTCATAGCTTCGGGTACGAGGGGCGATCCCGGAGCGGAAACGAAAGAGTAAGGGATCTGCGCTGTTCCATGGCGGATGGTGTTGACGAGATAGGTGAGGACCTGCTTGGGACTGTCCGTTTCTTGCGCGGCGGCTTCAACGACAGGAGTCTCCAGGAAGATACGATCGGAGATCAATTCGTATCCGGTCTGATGGGGGAGTTCTCTGATCCGCAGGCCGGCATCGGAAAGCCGCCAGGTGTTACCCAGGGCGTGATTTACTCGCTGTAGAGTAAGTTTGTATTCATCGTCGGTGGACACGAGCAGGACGTTGGCCCGGTCCTCGAACTCCATCCTCTGATTCAGAACATCGAGTGGAAGAAAGACCGTTTGCGGTGCCACCTGATTTATACGGAGGTCGAATCGTCCGAATTGCTCGTCAGAGGCTATATCCCGTACTGTCAGCCTCAGTGCAACCGAACGGTCGTTCGCGGAGGTGAGGGGAACATCGCCGGGCAAGAGGCTGGCACGCTGGATGCGGAGCAGGAATTCATCACCTTGTCGAAGGTTCAGCCGCTCCGCCAAATACCGGTTAATGACCGCCTGATCCGGGGAGCCCGCGTCGGGGAGAGAGGTAACTTGCCCCATGCTCCAGAATTGTCGGTCCACGCCAAGAACCTTTACCCGATTTGCTCTTTTTCGTCCCCCTTCAGAACTGGCCATACCGTCGAGCTTCAGTACCGGTGCACACGGCACATTCAAGGAGACGGCCAGTTCATCGGCCAGTTTTGTCCTGAAATACCGGTCACCGGAGGACAGGGCGAACTCGGTCTTACCCAATCGCATCAGAGAAAGGCGCTTCAGGCTGTATCGTACGGAATCACCCACGATTAGAGCACCCGTCAGAATGCCCGTACCGATGACAGTACCCAGGAGCACACCCATGTGGGTACGCCGGTAGAACGTGAGACTTCTGTAGACGAGGGTTCTGAATTTCATGGGTCGAATATCTCAGACGGCCTGATGCGGAAGTAATCGTCCGTCTCGGAGTTGATAGATGGTATCCATATGATTGGCCAGAGTCATAGAATGGGTGACGACGATGAGAGCCACGTGGTGTTCGCGGTTCAGATCGACGAGAAGGCCGGCCATGCTCTCGGCCGTTTTCTGGTCGAGAGAACCCGTCGGTTCGTCGGCCAGGATGAGTTTGGGCTTGTTGATGAGGGCCCGTACCACGGCCACGCGCTGGCATTCACCCCCGGAAAGTTGACCGGGTCTGTATGCTGATCGAGGCGTAAGTCCGACTCGTTCCAGGTGCTGGTTGGCACGCGAGAGGGCCTTACTTTTGATATCTTCGTCCGGATGGACCAGGGTCGGGACTAAGACATTTTCCAGAACAGTACACTGCGGAAGCAAGTGATGGAACTGGAAGATGAATCCGATTTTCTGGTTTCGAATCCCGGCCATCTCATCGTCACCGAGGATGGAGAGTTCCTGGCCGTCAAAAAATACCTCTCCCGTCGTCGGATGGTCCAGCGCACCGATGATGTTTAAGAGTGTGCTTTTGCCCGAGCCCGACGGCCCGAGGACGGCGATGGACTCGCCGGTGCGAACCCGAAGGTCGATGTCCTTCAGGACAACATTTGCTGGTCTACCATCGGGTTCGGTGTATTGTTTTGAGACCTTTTTCAGCTCGAGCAAGTTGTTTTGATGGGCCATCTTCATCTCACATCATCTTGCGATGTTTTTCTTGGTGTCCGTCGCTGATTTTGAGATCCGTCTCCGTCCGGATCGTTCGATGATCGTCCGATACACGTGCACATAAGCATCTGCCATATCATCGATATGGAAATCTTGAATGACGGCATTCCGTCCGCGTTCCCCCAATCGTTGCAATTTCTTGGGGTCGCCCAACAGTTTTTCCAAGGCCGCAGCCAGAGCTTGTCCATCATTGGGTTTATAGAGAATGCCACCGCTTGTTTTTTGCACGAGTTCGGGAAAGGCGCCGTGGTCGGGCTGCACCACAGGTACACCCGTGGCCAGGGCTTCCAGGATGTAAAGACCGAAAGCATCGGGGTGTGTTGTGGGTACAGACAGAATGGATAAGGTTTTCATGAGTTCCATCTTCTCCGCTTGAGGGAGATGGGGTAGGAACCGGACATCGTCGCCGACACCGTTCTTGACAAGCGTTCTGCGAATTTTTCGGACGTAGGCTTTGTTTTCAGTCGTGATGCCGCCTGCCACGGTCAGCTTCACACGGGGAATCCGTCCTCTTATCTTCAGAATGACGAAGGCGTCGGCCAGGACATGGAGTCCCTTGGCCGGACATAACTGTTCGATGAATCCGATGACCGGCGGATCGTGTAAAGCCGTTGAAATTGGGTATTCTTCAACCCGAATGCCATTGTAGATTTGGAATAATCGTTCCTCAGGAATTCGCATGCGGTCTGCCATGACGTTTTTATAGAAATCGCTCACGGCGATGAATGCATCCACATCGGCTGCTCTGGAGGAAAGGATATCCCACACCGTCGATCGGTGCGGTTCCGGCAGCGGATCGATGAACGTGTCCTCGTCCTGTAGGCTGCACAGAATGGGCACATCGAGTCGTTGTTTTATCAGATGGGCCATGCCCAGAAGGAGGGCGTTGGAGAAATGGATGATATCAGGACGTGCCTCTTTGACCAGCCAATCGACCAGACGATCCAGTTCTTTGGCCTGCCTGCCTTTTTCTCCTTCGATCATCGAGAGGGTAGTATCGGCCAGATCCTGGGCCTTTGTCATGCCCGTGAGTCCGGCAATTTTTGCCAAGAGCAGGGGCGAGTCGAAGACGCGGTCGATCCAGCGGGGTGTCTTCCGAAAAACGGCGGATTTTTGCTGAAGAAACACGTTGATACCGCCGAAGAATAGGGGCCCTTTGGCGTAGCCGTTGGTCTTATCGATTTCCAGGGGAAGATAGACCGGCACGACGAGAATATCGTGATTCATACGGTGCAGGGCGTTGGCGAGTCCGTTGTCTCTCATACAGTTTTCGCATGTGATCCGGCCGCTGGAACCCGGTGTGAGTTGTACGATGCGCATGGTTCTAGTCCCTTTGCCTTGTGTTTTACATGTATGATCCGAAAGCATATACAGCGCCATCTTCCGCGCCGATGATGACCTTACCCGCCGTTACGGCGGGTGACCCGGAAATGGCTTCGCCGATGTCGTACGACCAGATTTCCCGGCCGTCGGAGAGGCGGACGATGTACAAACGACCATCGACAGACCCGAAAACGATCCTGTCCTTGCAAATGACAGGGGAGCTGTCCACATCTCCCTGGGTGAGGAACGTCCACAGGCGCTGGCCTGTATGGGCGTCGATGCAATGCAGCCGATAGTCACGCGATCCGACGACGATCCTGTCATTCGCGATGGCCGGACAGGAAAAAAACGCAGCGCCCTCTTCCGGGTCTTCGTACGTCCATACGATTTTCCCCGATTCCAGGTCCACGCAGAAGAGCTGTCCGTCGTAATTTCCCACATAGGCACGGTTCCCGGATACCGAAGGAGAGCCGGCCACGTAAGACTCCACGTTGATTTTTGCGATGCTCTCCCCGGCATCGCCCGATACGCGATGGAGGAGGGCGTCGCATCCGCCGAATATCACGCTGTTCTGATAAACGGCGGGTGCACCGTTGATGAAGTTTTTTGTATCGTATAGCCAGATACGTTCTCCGGTTTCAGGGTCGACGCAGTGCATATTGCTGTCATAACTGCCCACGACGATTTGTATTTTCGTGCCGTCTGCCGATAAGACCCAATTGGCCGAGCCGATGATCTTCCCTCTTGATTTATACGTCCACTTTAATGCGCCGCTAAGCGCATCCAAGGCATAAAGCTCGCCGTCCAATGATCCAATGACCACGGTTTTATCCAGGACCATGGGGGAGGCTTCCAACGGAGACCCCGTATCGAACGCCCACACCGAATCGCCCGTAACAAAATTCAGGGCGTATAACACACCGTCGCTGGACCCGACGAATACCAGCCCTTCTCCGACGACCGGTGTCGATACGATGTCATCCCCGGTCTTGAATGTCCAGAGACGGCGTAAAGAGTCGGGGAGTGATTCCTCCACGATCCCGGACAGTTGATTATTCCCGCGGAAAATCGGCCATAGGGCCGTACTTGCATCGGATACGTTCTGATGGGATGTTTGGCTGTCCCTGCCGCATCCGAACAAGAGATGCATTATCAAAAGAAAAAAGATCGGAATTTGGGGTGATGTCAATCGCATACGATCCTCTCACGGCCTTCCGTTTTTGTCGATATGTTCACCGTCTTTGAAAGCCAACGCTCCGGTGGGACAGGCTTCTACGCATCGGGCGGCTGTTTTTGCCAACGCTTTATCCAGAGTCTGGTTCAGGGGGACACCGATGCGGACGTCAAACCCCCGGCCGATGAACGTCAATCCCAGGTCCTCGCCCGATGCTTCTGTGATGCGTACACAGAGTCCGCATTTGATGCATTTTCCGGGTTCATAGACAACGACCGGATGATGGACGATCCTCTCGATGATTTTCCGATCGTGTCCATTAAAGTGATGGGATCGAACCCGGTAGACCTGGGCATATTGCCTTGATAGCAAGTAAAATTCGTGACCTTTTCACCTTTAGGGTTTATTCATGGCCAA
>CAZTKR010000135.1:0-9810 GCA_964614115.1 uncultured bacterium
ATCATGGTGACCAATCCCATCTCCAGTCATGCGATAGCAAGAGCTTCCCGCAAGGATGGCGTTCTTCTCTGCGATCAAAGTGTGGTGGATAAGACAGAAGATTTTGATGAGTTTAGGGAGATAGCATGATAATCCTGGTTTCTTTCTTAATCATTCTGATGCTTATTACAGCGATAGCAGCACTCATTTTCAAAGATTTAATGAGTGCTGTAATTGCCTCCTGCATGGTCAGCTTAATTGCGGCGATTCTCTTCTATTTCTTACAAGCACCGGATGTCGCCATGGCGGAGGCATCTATCGGAGCTGCATTGGTTACCGCTGTGTTTATCGTTGCCATCAGACGAACCAAGAGGTACGAGGAATGAGAAGCATCATCAGTATCGTTTTATTGGCTGTCATTGCTGTGGGAATCGGTTTGTCCCTGGATCACGTTCCCTTTGGTGAGGCCAAAACAAAGATCGGTACCCACTATATCGATAAAGGCAGGGAAGAGACCGGGGCTACCAACATCGTCACGTCGGTGGTTCTTAATTATCGAGGTTTTGATACCCTGGGCGAAGTGACGGTACTTTTTGTGGCGGCAACGGGTTTAGGAGCCGTTCTGGCAACACGTCGAAAAAAAGAAAAGAGACAAATCGAGCCAGCCAGTTTAGTGCTCTTTACGGGCTGCCGATTCTTGTTTCCTCTGATTCTTCTTTATGGTGCGTATATATTCATCCACGGCCATCTCACCCCAGGTGGTGGTTTTCAGGGAGGTGCCATCATTGCATCGGCTTTTGTACTCGTCTATCTGGGCTGCAGAGGAAGACGCATCAGTGAGACTGGAAGCAAAACCATAGAGTCTCTGGGTGGTCTGGTTTTTATCATCATAGGTCTGGTGGGATTGGCCGTAGGCGGGCACTATTTTCTTTCCAACTATCTGCCAAAAGGTGAACTCAATACGTTGTTCAGTGCGGGCGTCATTCCGATTATTTATATTGCCATCGGATTTAAAGTGGGTTCAGAGCTGGCCGGGGTGATCGATCACCTTGTGGAGGAAAGCGAATGAACGCGCCTGGGACTATAGGAGATAGAGATGGATATGTCTAACGTAGTGACCTTTTTACAGAATTATAGTTATTACATCGGCGCCTTTGGGCTCATATTCATCGGGCTTTTTATCATGCTGGTGAAGCATAACCTGATCAAAGTCATTATCGGCCTCAGTATTCTGGAGACAGGCGTGAATCTGTTTCTTGTGGCTGTCGGTTATATCAGTAAAGGTACGGCTCCCATATTTTCAAATTCCTCCATCGAAGCCGAACGCATGGTGGATCCCGTTCCTCAGGCGTTGGTGCTGACGGCCATCGTCATCGGCGTGGCCGTTCTGGCGCTGGCTCTATCTTTGGCCATCCGGTTGTATCAACACTACGGTGTACTTGATCTACGACAAATAAAGGAGCAAAGATGGTAAACCCTGTCCTTTTAGTTGCTGTTCCATTAGGACTTGCTTTCGCTATCCCCCTTATAGGATTTATTTCAAAAAGACTGATTAAATATATCCCAGTAGTCGCTTTTATTTTTAATCTTGTTATTACTCTGACGTTGATTCCTGAGGTATTGAAGGATCCCATCGTCGTCCATATTGGGGGCTTTCCGCCGCCTTTCTGCATCAGTATCGTGGCGGGTCCTATAGGCATACTCTTTTCAAGCCTTATCGCTTTGGCAGGGCTTGTCGTAGCGATCTATGCATTGGCATACTTCAAGGAGGGAGCGACAGAAAAATACCACATGCTCTATTTACTGCTTCTTACCGGTGCCACGGGTGTCGTGCTTACGGGAGACATATTCAATCTTTTCGTATTCTTTGAGATTTTTTGTATTTCTGCCTATGGCTTGGTGGCGTACCGGGGGGATCGAGCCGGCCTGGAATCAGCCGTCAAATACTTGATTCAAGGGGCGGTGGGCTCAAGCTTACTTTTGGTCGGTATTGGATTACTGTATGGGCTCTTTGGTACGCTCAACATGGCTGATCTCGCTCGACAAATCGGTTCAGCCAGTCCATCGTCCGTATTCGTGCCTATGGTTTTGATTATTACCGGTTTGGGCGTCGAAGCAGCCATATTTCCGCTGAATGCGTGGTTGCCCGATGCTTATTCGTCTGCACCGTCCTCGGTCAGTGCCATTTTAGCGGGCATAGACATTGAAGTGGGGCTGTATGCAATCGCTAGGCTGATATTTACCATATTCGGTATTTCAGACATCCTCCTGTTTTTCATTTTCTTGGGAATTCTAACCCTGTTGGTGGGTGAACTGTGTGCTTTAGGCCAGAACAATATCAAAAGGATGCTGGCCTATTCCAGCATAGGCCAGATCGGATTGGTCTTGTTTGCATTGTCTTTAGCCACATCCTATGGTTTCGCAGGCGGTCTCTTTCAAGTTATCAGTCATACACTGGGTAAAGTGTTGCTGTTTTTAGCTGTCGGGTATATGATTTACCGTAGTGGCTCAATGGAAATCCATACGTTCGCAGGCATGGGAAAGCGAATGCCACTGACCTCCCTGGCTTTTACGTTAGGTGCCTTATCGCTGGTGGGTTTGCCCCCTTTTATCGGATTTCCCAGTAAGTTTCTGATCGTTCGAGCAGCACTCACAAAAGGAGAAGCACTGTTTACCATACTCATCGGGATTGTGTTGCTAGCGACCATTATCGAAGCCACCTATTTCTTTCGAGTCTTACAGGTGCTTTATTTTAAGAAGGGAAATGGGAGTGAGAGTAAAAATGAGGCTCCTGTTGCGGCGTTAATACCGATGTATGTTTGTGTCATACTGATTATTTTGATAGGAATCTATCCCAACCTTGTCACCCATGTCTTAGAATCTGCTGCGTCAGAGTTTCTAAACAAGATGGATTATATCAGGAGCGTTTTAGGATGAGTTTAGACCTTTTACTGATAGTCGCTTTTAGCGGTGCGTTGCTCACCTATATTTTTGGTAAGATCTCATCGAATATGAGAAACGCATTCGGTGTCGTTGTCTCTTTGGCATTGGTGGTCATGGTGGCGTTATTATACGGCCAAACTGAAGAGAAAATATTTTATTCTGGCTTTTTAAATCTCCCCTTGATCTTAAGAACCAATATGCTGGCTTGGTTTTTCGCCATTTCTGTCTCTGCGCTCGGCCTGCTTTGCATCGTTTTTTCTTTAAGCTACATGAAGGAGAGGGAAAGAGGTGATTTCTACTATCTCATGATGCTCTTAATCAACGGAGCGATGCTGGGCATCGTATTTTCCGGAGATTTGGTTTCCTTTTTCATTTTTTGGGAGGTCATGAGTTGGTCCACATTCCTCCTGATCAGTTACAACCGGGGGAAGGCCCTGTTTGCCGGGATGAAATATATCATCATGTCGATTCTCGGCTCTGTAGCCATGTTGATCGGAATGCTGTCTCTGTATGCCACGTATGATACGTTGAATATCATGACACTGTCCACGTTGATCTCTTCTGCTTCTTCCGGATACCTCTTATTTCTTTCGATCATCTTCTGCATCGCCTTTGCCATTAAAAATGCGGTAATGCCCCTGCATACGTGGTTGCCCGAAGCGTATGCAGAGGCCCCGTCTCCGTTTACGGCCGTCCTCTCCGGCATGCTCACCCGTATGGGAATGTATGGCTTTCTTCTTATCCTGTATGTGATTGTTGGGGCTGCTCGTGTTCTCAATCTGGGATCCGGGCTTTTCAAATTCAATTACATTCTTGCCTGGCTGGGGGCCATTACCATCGTAATCCCAACCTTTATCGCCATGCTGCAAAACGATGCAAAAATGCTTTTAGCCTGGCATGGGATTGGACAGGGTGGGTATATGGTCCTGGGCATCGCCTTTGGAACGAGTCTCGGGGTTGCCGGAGGTATTTTCCATACCCTGAATCACGCCATCTATATCGTACTGCTTTTTTTGAGTGTGGCAGCCGTACAATATAGAACCCACGGAGTACGTGACTTGAATTCGCTGGGCGGTTTAATCAAGAAAATGCCCGTCGCCTTTATCGGTGGACTTTTGGGAATCTCGGGGCTGATCGGCGTCCCCTTGACCAATGGCTTTGCCTCCAAGTGGTTGATCTACAAGACGTTGATTCTGGAAGGATCGCCGTTTTTAGCCTTTGCTGCACTGATAGGGACCTGGGGAACCATTCTATCGGTTTTCAAGTTTCTCCACAACATGTTTCTCGGACAGCTTCCAGAAAAGTATCAAGATATCAAGAAATCACCCTTCAGTATGCAACTGCCCATCCTTGTCCTCTCTTTTACCATTCTCCTTTTCGGAATTCTTCCGGGTATCCCGCTTAAAGTCATCAACGCCATTGGCGTCTCTTTTGGCTTCGAATCCTTGAACGTCTCATTGTGGGGAATTGCTTCCGAGACGGGTGCATTGAATACGATCAACATTTTTGCCGCCCTTCTGGTCGGATGCATTGTCGTGGCCATACTTTTCAAGATCGGGCCTAAAGCAACACCCATCGCTCAAGACGATAATTACGCTGCCGGAGCGCCCATTCCTAAGGACAAATACCATTACACCGTGGATTTTTATAATCCGCTGTATCGAATGATAACGCCGTATCTTAAAGATTTTATCGATGCCTTTTACATGAAGTTAGCCGGATGGACCCAGAGCCTAAGCAATGGTGTACGACGGATATATACGGGCAATGTGAGTCACTATGTCATGTATATCGTGCTGTTTCTGGCATCGTTGATCTTCATTCAACTCAAATGGAGCCCATGGTAATGCATGTCATCGAAATGATTGTATCCCCGCTGTTAGCGTTGGTCATCGGAATATTCTTTCTGGGGCTGTCCAGAAAAATCATGGCAAGAATCCACTGGCGCTACGGCCCGCCCATTACCCAACCTGTTATCGATGTTATTCGGCTATTCAGCCAAAAGGGTTTTAGCCATGGGATGATGTTCAACCTGGGAATCATCCTTTCTTTGGCCGGTTCCTTTGTCTTAATTCTGTTTTTGCCCATAGGAAACATTTGCCCGTTGAGCAACTCGGGAGGTATGTTGGTCATTCTGTATGTGATGCTTCTGGCCCCGTTAGGTATTGCCCTCAGCGGAGGTGAAGCGGCGAATCCGAATGTCAGCATCGGCATCTCCCGTAAATTAATCATCGCATTAGGGTATGAAGTGCCTCTATTACTAGTCCTTCTGACACTCATGACACGATATCATACGATATCTATCGTAAATATCGTACGAATTCAACAGGATACAACGTGGGCTTTATTGGATTTACCTCTGCTGTTATCCGGGATCGCCTATATTCTGATACTGCCCGCGATTTTAGGTGTTCGACCGTTCGAGATTGTTCAGGCGCCACAGGAAATTTCGTCCGGGCCTATGGCGGAATACGGCGGTCCATTCTTGGCCTTGGCCACTATTCAGCATGCCTTGAGTATATTCATCGGTATTGCCCTGTTTGTCAACTTGTTTTTAGGGGGTGCTGGAAATCCGTTCACCTTTTTCCTTAAAATGCTGGTGGTATTCATCCTTGTACTTTTTATCAATGCAGCGTTGCCTCGTTTAAGGGTAGAGCAGGCCGTCAAATACTTATGGAAATGGCCTACGCTTATTTCTCTGGCTGGGATGATTGTCATTTTGATCATCAGGAGATAACACATATGGATAGAAATCAGTTGACGAAATGGTTGAAGACTCCGGTAAAGATGGGTCATAAATATTCCCTTCATGCTGTTTATTTTTGTACGGGATGCGGGATTATCGAGGTGCCCCCGGTCATCACGGCACGCTGGGATGCGGAGCGATTCGGCGTCATTCCTGTGGCCACGCCCCGGCAGGCAAATCTTTTCCTCATTACAGGGTACGTTTCCGTCAAGACATTAAAGGCCATCATAAGGACGTATGAACAAATGCCGGAGCCGAAATTCACGGTGGGATTTGGTTCCTGTCCGGTCAACGGAGGTATGTATTGGGATTCCTACAATACCATCAAGCACCTGGATAAATACATACCCGTAGACGGCTGGATCGCCGGTTGCATGCCGAGGCCGGAAGCCATTTTTGTGGCAGTGGTTCATCTCTGGACATTGATTGATAAGGATATGGCAGACGGTTATAAGCGCTATCGAAAAGACTATAAAGCGTACCGCGCGAATCAAGAACAGCTTTTTGGTACGCTGGAATGGCCACCGTTGTTTCCGATAGGGAAAAGCAAATAAGTAGCAATCGTCATGTCGAGATAAAAAATAATGGAAGAAATAGAATAAAGAGGTCTAACTGGATGAATGATTCGCTGAAGGAACAACTCACATCTGTTTTTACAGACGTTAAGGTCTTCATTCCAGAAGAGGATCGGATCGTGATCACTGCGAAGAAGGAGGCCGTTCTTTCTATCTTGAGCTTTTTAAAAAACCACGGTTACAGCCATCTGGGTCTCATCTCCTGTGTGGACTGGATCGAAGAGAAAAAACTGGAGCTGGTTTACATTCTCTCAGCCTATATGCAGGAAGATGAGAGTTATCATGATAAGGAAAGAACGACCGTTATTTTAAAGACAAAGATTTCCAGGGAACAATCGGAATTCCTTTCGGTCACGCCGATTTTTATGAATGCCGAACCCTATGAGCGGGAAATTCATGAACTTTACGGTATCCATTTTGATGGTCACAACAGGCTGACGCCGTTGTTTCTTGAGAGGAAATACGAGACGCCTCCTTTCAGGAAAGACTTCGATACAAGAAAATACGTCCAGGATGTTTTTGACAATATTCCATTCGTTGAAAAGAAGGCTGAAAATAAATGAGAGAACTTGAACTTTACTTTGGACCTCAGCATCTGGGCATGGTGGGTAATTTTAGTATTACCCTTCAGGTTGAAGGCGACCGCATTCTCAAAGCGACTGCGAACCCCGGATACCTTCATCGGGGTTTTGAAAAACTCATGGAGTTAAGGAGTTGGATTAAGAATTACCCGATGGTCTGCCGCATCAATGTGGTTGAACCCGATTCCATGGAAATGGTCTATGCTATGGGTGTCGAAAAACTGGCAGGGCACGAAGTGCCGGAGAGAGGCCATTATGTGCGAAGCATTTTTCTTGAACTTGCTCGCGTGGGATCGCATCTCTTTGGCCTGTGGGCGTATGCGAACATGCTGGGTTTCGATACGGTGGCTCAGTGGGCCATGTACCATCGGGATCTGGTACTGGATCTTTTCGAAGAGCTGACCGGCGGCCGGGTGTATCATATTTATATCTGTCCCGGTGGGGTAAGACGGAATTTCCCAGAAGGATTCAAGGATAAAATTGTTCATACCCTGCATTCCATAGGTGGATGCGTTCCAGATTATAACGACACCTTTTTTCATAATCGCATATTCTGCGATAGAGCACAAGGTATCGGAACGGTAACCAGAGAAGAAGCCATCGCCATGGGCGGAACCGGTCAGGTCTTACGGGCAACGGGGATGAAATACGATATCCGAAGAGTGGAACCCTATGCTGCCTACGACAAGGTGCCCTGGGAGGTGCCCACCCGGGAGAATGGCGATGCCTATTCTCGGATAATGGTGATCCGAGATGAGATGATCGAAAGTGTACACATGATATTCAAGTTGCTCGATGCCATGCCTGAAGGCGATGTCTACAACCGAATCCCCAATCCCATCAAATGGACCATTGAGCCGGGAGAAGCGTACGTTCGATGTGAGTCTTCCCGGGGCGAACTCGGACTTTATATGGTTAGCAATGGGGAAGACAAGCCATATCGAGTACACTTCAGGACGCCATCCTATCCTCATGGATTGACGGTCTTGGAGTCTGCATTGGAAAATGCCAGCGTCGCCGATGTTGGGAATATTATGATCAGTTTATACGTTGTTGCTCCGGAAATCGACAGATAATCGTAAATGTAAGGGAAAAGAGAACCCATGGCGAAACAAAGTCTACTCAGTCCGTTTAAGACAGCCAGATTTCTTTTTAAGAAACCGAAAACGTTAAGGTATCCTTTTGAGTTGAAAGAACCCGCACAACGGTATCGGGGGTTTCACACCAACGATTGGGATAAGTGTACGGGTTGCGGAAATTGTGCCCAGATTTGTCCCAACGAAGCGATCAATATGGTCGAGATAGCCGAATTAGAGCCGAAAGTGGGCGAAAAGAATGAAAGGCCCCAGTTGGACTACGGCCGATGCTGTTTTTGCGCGTTGTGCGTGGATATCTGTCCTCCTGGCTCTTTAAAGCTTTCCAGAGACTATTTCCATATTCACTTTGACACCAGCACCTTTGTATTTTTCCCCAAGAACGAACAATCCGACAAGGACAAATTTCTATCCACCGATCAGTATTCGATATTCAAGGCAAGCTTGTCTCACCGAAAAGCAGATTATGATGGATTCGTTTCTGACCTTCGATACGCCCTCTTTGAACCCGAACGTGTCGAAATGCCCGAAGTAACGCCCGAAGAGAGAAAACTTTCTTTTATCGAGCAGGTTATCGGGTATAGCAAAGAAGAGGCGAAAAAGGAGGCCGAGCGTTGTCTGGAGTGTAAACTGTGCGAGGAAGCGTGTCCTGCTCATCTTAAGATTTCCGAATATATCAAGGCCATTTATCAAGACAAACCCGAGGAATCCTTGCGAGTCATATTCGAAGACAATCCCATTCCTTCCATTTGTGGAAGGATCTGTATGAAACATTGCGAGGACGCCTGCTCGTTACGCTTAAGGGGAGAGCCTCTAGCAATTAGATGGCTGAAACGATACGTAGCAGATACCATTAAAGACTTTAAATCGGTATTGGAGAGAAAACCAGCCAAAGACACGGGTAAACGTGTGGCTGTTATTGGAGCGGGACCGGGCGGTCTGGCAGTGGCCTATTTCCTGAGATTAAAAGGCCATGAGGTTGTTGTATACGATGAGTTGCCCGGCGGCGGAGGCACATTGCGTACAGGGCCGCCTCTCTACAGATTGCCACTGGAAAGCATCGATAAAGACGTCGATTATATTCAATCTCTGGGTGTCAAATTCAAGTTCAATACGAGAGTGGGCAAAGATGTTACATTCGAACGGCTATTGAAAGAGTATGATGCCATCTTCCTTGGAATCGGAACCATGCTAAGCCGGTCGACCAAGGTCAAGAATTACGAAAAGTGTTCATTAGCTCTCGATTTCTTAAGGGATAATAAAATCAGTAAGGCATGTAAAGTGGGCAAGGAAGTCATCGTCATCGGGGGTGGGAATGTCGCAATGGACGTGGCCAGGGAAACCCTGAGGCTCCAACACATGCAGTATCCGAACGACACGGTCATTACCAAGGCGGTTTCCTTGGAGGATTGGGACGAAATGCCTGCCAATGATGAGGAAATAGAAGAGGCCAAGGAAGAGGGAATCCGCTTTCATCCTGCCTGGGGACCTAAAGAAGTCGTTTTAGATGAGAAAGGAAACGTCAAAGGACTTCTCTGCATGAAGGTCAAATCCGTGTTCGATGATCAAGGACGATTTGCACCGACCTTTTATGAAGAAGAGGAGATGTTTCTGGAAGGCGATATGATTATAGAGGCCATTGGTCAGGCATCTGATTTTTCATTCATACCCAAAAACATGTTCGATCGAATGAAATTTACAAAAATGAGGAAAGTCAAAGTTGATGATTACGGGATGACTACCATTCCAGGCGTATTCGCCGGAGGGGACATTGTCAACGTGAATCTGGATGCCGTGACAGCCATTGCCGATGCAAAAGTCGCGTCAGAAGGAATTGATAGATTTATTACAAGATAGATTTTTTACTACGACTGCGATCAATTATACTTATA
>CAZTKR010000136.1:0-9781 GCA_964614115.1 uncultured bacterium
TGTTGAAGAACTGGAGAGGAAACTGGAGATATGTCCTGGAGAGACGACCAAGGATGGACTTTTTACCCTTGAGACCGTGAATTGCCTGGGGGCTTGCGCGTTGGGTCCCATCATGGTTATCGATGGGGAATATTACGGTCAAATGACTATCAAGAAAATCAGTGAGATTCTTCCCAAGTACGGATATGTTGCCCCTGAGGAAACGTCTCCTAATATCAGCGAAGAATATGCCGTGGGATTGAAAATCAGTGAAAGGAGCCGCGATGCCTAAATTAAAAGTCGAAGATTTAGCAAAGATAAAAGAAAAAACCCGAAAGATGACTGTCTTACGGGAAGGGGCAGGAAAAGCTAAGGTGACAGTGCATATGGGCACTTGCGGTATTGCTTCTGGCGCCAGAGAGATTATGAGCGCTCTCTTGGACGAGATGAAGAAAAAAGACACCAAGGATGTCATCGTAACCACCTCGGGTTGTGCGGGTCTCTGTAGTCAGGAACCCATGGCCACGGTGGAATTAAAAGGAGCCGCACCCGTCAAGTATGTCGATTTGACTCCGGAGAAGATACGGGAAGTCTTCAATAAACATGTTCTGGGGGGCGAAGTGGTTAAAGAGTACGCGTTGGCTGTCGGAAGCGAAAGGATGTATTGATATGGCTACAGCAAAAAGGGCTCCAACGAAAAAGGCAACAAAATCGTATCGTACTCATGTGCGGGTATGTGTAGGAACGGGTTGTGTCTCGAATGGTGCTTTGGATATCAAGGAGGCCCTTGAAAAGGAAGTCAAGAAACAAAAGCTTGATAAGAAAGTACTCGTTGTCACGACGGGTTGCCATGGGTTTTGTGAAAGAGGCCCCATGGTTCATGTGCAGCCGGACGATATATTCTATCAAAAGCTCAAGGTAATAGACATTCCACATATTGTGCAAGAACATTTTCTCAACGGACGTCCTGTCAAGAAGTTCATATACAAACCTCCGAAGTCCAAGGAGGCTTTACCAAAGATGAGTGATATCGAGTTCTTCAAGCATCAACAACTTATCGTTTTAAGAAATCGAGGACGTATCGATCCCGAACAGATCGATGAATACATCGCGTATGACGGTTATACAGCCCTAGCAAAAACTTTAACGACAATGAAACCCAAGGACGTCATCAAAGAAATTAAAGCTTCCGGCCTTCGCGGACGCGGTGGTGCCGGTTTCCCCACAGGCATGAAGTGGGAACTCTGCCGGAACGCCACAGGGGACGTGAAATACATTGTCTGTAACGCCGACGAGGGTGACCCGGGTGCTTTTATGGACAGGAGCGTGCTGGAATCCGATCCCCATTCCGTGTTGGAGGGAATGCTCATCGGTGCGTATGCCATCGGTGCTAGTGAGGGCTTTATTTACGTCCGGCATGAGTATCCACTGGCTTTGGAATGCATTAATAAAGCCATCAAGCAGGCTTCCAGTTATGGACTGCTAGGTAAAAACATCCTGGACAGTGAGTTCAGTTTCAAAATGCATGTCGTACAGGGGGGCGGAGCTTTTGTCTGTGGTGAAGAATCAGCCCTCTTAGGTTCCATCATGGGTCGGAGACCCGAACCGGTACAGAGGCCGCCTTATCCCGTGGAAAAAGGACTCTGGGGAAAGCCTACCAGCATCAATAACGTAGAAACATGGGCAAACATACCGCCGATTATCAACAACGGTGCAGAGTGGTTCTCCAGCATCGGTACCAAGACAAGTAAAGGAACAAAGATTTTTGCCCTGGTCGGTAAGGTCAAGAATACGGGTCTCATAGAAGTACCCATGGGAACAACGCTGCGTCAGATTATCTTCGACATCGGCGGCGGTATTATGGACGACAAAGATTTCAAAGCCGTTCAGACCGGCGGCCCCTCCGGTGGATGCATACCCAAGAAGCTCCTCGATTTGCCCGTTGATTATGAACAATTAACCGCGGCCGGCTCGATGATGGGTTCCGGTGGAATGATTGTGATGGATAATGCCACATGCATGGTGGATGTAGCCAAGTACTTCTTGAATTTTCTTGCTGAAGAGTCGTGTGGTAAATGTATGTCCTGCCGGGAAGGCACGCAGCGAATGCTGGAGATTGTCACTCGGATTACAGAGGGCAAAGGTCGGGAAGGAGACATCGAATTGCTGGAAGAGCTGGCCGAGACAGTGAGGGATGCTTCCATGTGCGGATTGGGTCAAACGGCAGCCAACCCCGTGCTCTCGACCCTTCGTTATTTCAGGAAGGAGTATGATCTTCATATCAAATACAAGCGCTGTCCGGCCAAGGTGTGCAAGTCGATGATTAACTTCTACATCGTGCCGGAACGATGCACCGGTTGTCAGAGGTGTGTGGAGGCTTGTCCTGTCGGTGCCATCACAGGACCGCGCTCGGAACCTCACAACTTGGATGTAAGCAAGTGCATCCGGTGCAGGGCATGCTATGAGATTTGTAAATTTAACGCCATAGAAGATGTTGTAGTAGATGCCATCCGCATCATCAGTGGAGTTGGTGTCGAAGAGGAGAGTGAAGCATGATACAGATGAAACTCAATGGTTTGGATGTTCAGGCGGAGGAGGGATGGACCGTTCTCGAGACGTGTCGTTTTTACGGCATCGAAATACCCACGTTATGCTATAAAGAACACCTCTCTCCGTATGGTGCGTGTCGGCTCTGTACTGTTGAGATTGGAGAAGGCGATTCGACAAAGCTCGTCTCTTCGTGTACGTATCCCGTCTCCGATGGCCTTGTCGTACGTACACACACGAACCGCGTCCAGAAAGCACGGAAGATGCTTATCGAACTGCATGTGGCTCTCTGTCCCACATCCAAAGTCATTCAGGATTTAGCATCGAAGATGGGGGTCACCCAGGTTCGATTCGAACCCAAGTGGGAGGACTGCGTTCTCTGCGGCCTGTGTGTTCGGATGTGCAAAGAACAAATGGACGGTAAGGCCATCGGTTTTGTGGATAGGGGGCGGAACAGACGAATCACATCGCCTTTTGATATCAAATCCGAAGAATGTCGTTTATGCGGCGGATGCATTTGGATCTGTCCTGCATGTCAGACACGCTGCGACGGGCCGAACCCCGAATCTGTGCTGTGCAATGCCTGTTTGATGACAGAGACAACATGCTTGGATGTGTACGATGACATGCAGTGTTGGATGGGAGGAAAGGGAGAGTGTGGAATGTGCATACGAGAAGATACCGTCGCTAAAGAAAAAACAGAGTAAGACAGGAAAATAAATAGGAGAAAAAATATGTCACTTACCAGACTCAACAGGACAGCTGCTACGCTAACCAAGAACAGGACCGAAGATTCGGTTAGTCCCTTCAGCGGAATGTGCGTGACCTGTGTTGACGGTTGTATCGGTATGTGCGAGATCGGGAAGTCTGCTTACCGGGGCCATGAGGTCATATATCCTCAACCCTTCGGTATTATCACCACAGCTTCTGAAAAAGATTACCCCGTGGATCTATCCCATTTTACCATCTTGGGAACCGCGGCCGGGGCTCATGGTATCGACGAAGACAGCGATAAAGCGATTTTCCCCAATGTCAACCTGGAGCAGAAGATCGGTGCGAAGGGCGAAATCAAAGTCAAACTTCCATTCGTCGTTCCCGGGTTGGGATCAACCAACGTTGCGAAGAATAACTGGGCCGGTCTGGCTATTGGGTCCGCCATGAGCGGCACACCCTTGACCATCGGTGAGAATGTCGTGGGAATGGATGTGGAATCGGTCATCGAGAAGGGGAAAGTGAAAAAAGCCCCGGATTTGGAAAACCGGGTAAAACTGTACAAGGATTGGCAGGATGGGTACGGCGCCATCGTCCTCCAGGCCAATGTGGAAGACACGCGGCTTGGCGTACAGGAATACGGGATTCAGAAACTGGGGGTAGAGGTCGTCGAGTTGAAGTGGGGACAGGGAGCCAAGGATATCGGTGGAGAGGTGAAGATCAACAACTTGCCCAAGGCCCAGTTGTTGTACAAGCGCGGCTATGTCGTGTTACCCGATCCCACGGATCCGGAAATCATCAAGGCATTCGAGAAAGGCAGCTTTAAGGAATTCGAACGCCATTCGAGAGTCGGCATGGTTACCGAAGAAGATTTCATGAGCCGTGTTCAGGAACTTCGCGATGTGGGTGCCAAGCATGTATTCTTAAAAACGGGCGCTTACCGTCCCGTCGATCTCGCCCGGGCCGTCAAGTTTGCCAGTAAAGCCAAAATCGGCATGCTCACAATAGACGGTGCCGGAGGCGGAACAGGCATGAGCCCTTGGCGGATGATGAATGAGTGGGGCGTGCCCGTGGTCGAGATTCTTTCTCTGACATATCAATATGCCAAGGCGCTGGACGAGAAAGGTGAGTATGTTCCTCCTATCGCCATCGCGGGTGGCTTCACGTTCGAAGATCAGATCATCAAAGGATTGGCGCTGGGAGCGCCGTACTTTAAGATGGTCGGTATGGCACGGAGTCCTCTGGCCGCGGCCATGGTGGGCAAGACCATCGGGAAGCGTATCGATGAAAGCAACGTTCCTGTCTATGTCGAACGTTTTGGATCGTCCAAGGAAGAGATCTTTGTCACAGGCCCCGAATTGAGGCACCGTTATGGCACAGATTTCGATAAGATCCCGACCGGGGCTATCGGCCTGTATACATACTACGAGCGTTTGGCCCAGGGTATGCGGCAGTTGATGTGCGGTGCTCGTAAGTTTACGTTGGATCATATTAAACGCGATGACATCGCGTCTCTCACACAGGAAGCTTCCAGTATAAGCGGTATTCCACACGTGACGGAAGTCGATAAGGAGGAAGCCTGGAAGATCATCAACAGCTGAGTGTACAGAAGTCGGCGACAATAGCGCTGTCGGCACATCTGTGAGTTGGTGAGAACCAACAGCACCTATTTCATATATAGATAAACAATCAGCGTATACTATTCTTGAAAAGAAAGTGACGATGATTTTTTCTAGAAAGGTGGGGTAGCAAATAGGTCGGCTGTCTTCACCTTTTAACAATTTAACCATAGGAGTTAAAGATGGATCAAAATGAGACGGAGTACTTGAAGAACAACTTGGATGCCGAAAATTTTAAGAAACTGATGGCCGTCGATAACCCCAAACTCCACCAATTTGTAGCAGAATACGTGGAGCTTTGCCGTCCTGAAAAGGTATTCGTATGCACCGACGCCCAGGAAGACCTTTCGTATATTCGTCAGAGCGCTATCGATAAAGGCGAAGAAGCAAAACTCGCCATCGAAGGCCACACGATTCATTTCGACGGATATTACGATCAGGCGAGGGACAAAGAACACACAAAATTCCTACTGCCCAAGGGCATGGATCTCGGACCCAACATCAATTCCATCGATAAAGTGGAGGGTGTTGCAGAAGTCAAGGAGATCTTAAAGGGCATCATGAAGGGTAAGGAAGTATTCGTACGCTTTTTTTGTCTTGGACCGACGAATTCTGAATTCTCTGTGCTGAGCTGTCAGATGACCGATTCGGCTTATGTGGCCCACAGCCTGGACCTGCTCTACAGACAGGGGTACGAGGCATTCAAGCAAGCCGGCAACAACCCCAACTTCTTTAGAATCATTCACAGTGCGGGTGAACTGGATGAAAATAACACGAGTAAGAACCTGGACGGGCGCCGTGTTTATATTGACACAGAAGAAAAGATTGTGTACAGCACCAATACCCAGTACGGCGGTAACACTCTGGGGTTGAAGAAACTCTCCATGCGTCTGGCTATCAAGCAGGCCTCCACCGAGGGATGGTTGTGCGAGCATATGTTCGTTATGGGTGTGCATGGTCCCAACGATCGTGTTACCTATTTCACAGGTGCCTTCCCCTCTCTCTGCGGAAAGACGTCTACATCGATGATGTTGGGCGAAACCATCGTGGGTGACGATATCGCCTACCTCCGTAACATCGACGGCAAAGTGAGAGCGGTAAACGTGGAAGCCGGTGTGTTCGGCATCATCATGGGAATCAACTCGAAGGACGATCCCATCATATGGAAAACACTCCACAACCCCAACGAACTGATCGTATCCAACGTCCTCATTACGCCGGATAAACATGCATACTGGATAGGCAAAGACGGTGACGTCCCTCCCAAGGGTGTAAACCATTCAGGAGAATGGACGCCGGGCAAGAAAGACGAGAAAGGCAACGAGATCACCCCGTCCCATAAAAACGCCCGTTTTACCGTTAATTTGAGGAAGCTGGAGAATGTCGACCCGGCCCTGAACGATCCGGCTGGTGTGGAAGTGGGAGGCATCATCTACGGCGGACGGGATTCCAACACTTGGGTGCCCGTTCGAGAAGCCTTCGACTGGACCCACGGCATTATCTGCATCGCTTCAGCTCTGGAATCGGAGACGACAGCCGCGACATTGGGCAAAGAAGGCGTTCCCAAGTTCAATCCCATGTCGAACCTCGATTTTGTCTCGATTCCTCTGGGCGAGTATATTCAGAAAAACCTGGATTTTGGCGCTGCGGTGAATAGTCCGCCTCCGATCTACGGTGTGAATTACTTCCTGAAGAATAAGAACGGAGAGTTTCTGAACGCCAAAACCGACAAGGGCATCTGGCTGAAGTGGATGGATCGCCGTTTCTATGGAGAAATGGATGCCATCGACATTCCGATCGGCCGTATTCCCAAGTACGAAGACTTAAAAATGCTGTTCCAGGACGTGCAGGGGAAAACGTATTCCGAAGAGGAATACGTCGAACAGTTCAAATTAAGGATAAATGAATTCCTGGCAAAGATCAATCGAATCGTCGACACCTACAAGAAAGTACCCGATGCTCCGAATATCATTTTCAAGACGCTGGATGAAGAGATCGTCCGATTAAAGGAAGCGCAAGGCAAATTTGGAGATTACATTACGCCAGAGAAGTTCATGTAGTCCCGAATCCATTGTATTTTTACCAAGATTCCTTCAAGGGTCAGCGTCGTTTTGATTGATGGTGCTGACCCTTTTTTATCTTGACATTTCCGATTTAGTTGTATATAATATCTTATCTCAAATCGATCGGGGATGAAAAAGGAGGTCGGTTTTGGCCAATATTCTGATTGTGGATGACGAATCTGCTGTACGGAAGCTCCTTTCCGAGGTCGTAAAACGGATGGGACATATGCCCATAGAAGCGGCCAACGGGAAGGAAGCGTACGATCAATTCCGGAATGCGTCGATTGACCTTTCTTTTCTGGATATACACATGCCGGAGTTGGACGGCATCAGCTGTCTTGAGACGTTCAAGTCCATCGATCCCGACGCAGTCGTCATCGTGATGACCGGATACCCGTCGGCAGAGACAATCATCGAAACAATCGAAGACGATGGGTATACCTATATCGCCAAACCCTTGGAGGTCTACCAGATCATGGATCTCATCGAACGGGGGCTGGCGTTCCGGGAGGCGCGTCTGCGGGGAGAGGATGTATAGGCACCGAACGTTCGTTGAATGTCCCAAACATCGCGTACGATGATTTCGCATGAAATGCTCCTCACCGTCCTCTTATGTCGCCTTTGACACACTATTTTATTATTTTTATTATTAAAAGCACATTTTTTAAATCCATTCTATGCCTAGGGTCATGTTGGAATACTCAGTCGTGGATGGTGTTCATGTGAATTCCAACGATGATGGAAAAGCGCTTTCGACCTTCAACCTATCATCATCGCTAATCATACAACCCGTCTTCATCGTTATCCCACCCCAGATATATGTCGGTGTTTTCCCTTCAAGGGATTTCTTGCGGAATATCCGTGGCCATGGTCAGATTGGCTTGTTTAGGTGCCGCAAGGATGGAATGGCCGGGACAGGTGATTCGGCCGTCGTCGTATTGGATTGGTTGGAGTCTTTCAATTAGCCGGATTTTCATGTCTATGCGCATCCTGGTGCATGCTTCATCCCCTGGGATGCGCACTTGTACTCACGAGTAAGACAGATGATGCAATACATGCTGCCATGATGGTATCAGTCATATCATCAAGGATTGGTGGAAGAGACTCAAAATCCAGAACAGGGACAAGGGGAGTATAATGACGAAGTCCTACGGTTTGAACTCTCCACGAGTCTGAACAGGTCCGCTCGCCGTTAAAAAATGTGCCGCATACCCGCGGGCGCTGGGCACAGCTATAGCGCTTGGGTAAAACTGAACGGCTTCGACGTTCTTTATTTTACAGGATAGGCTTTTTTGAGGAGTCCTTGGGCATCGGGGAAATAAGTCAGGGCTTCCAGGAGCTCACGATCCCTCAGCAGTTGGACGTGATACCGGGCCTGATTGCCCCAGATTTCGGCGGCGATGCTTTGCTTGAGGATAAATTGGATATCCGATTTGTTCTTCTGGAATTCCTGTTCGGTGATCTGAAGTCCTTGATTCCGAATATGGTCGAAGAATTCGGCCAGTGCATGGTCATCGGGATTGTAGTTCAGAATAAAATCATCGAAATCGTTTTTTAATTCTGGATGTGTCCGGACGTACTCCTCGCTAAACGTGAAGAGCGGCCGATCGCGTTCGATGATGATTTTTCTTACGATGGAATTCAACGGATCACGAGAGGCGGTCAAGGTGATGTCCGGGGAAATCCCGCCTCCACCGAAAACCTCCCTCTCCAGAATCAGTGTTTTAAATAAGGGCCGGGAGTCGTCCACCTCCTGTTTTTTATACAGACTATCGTTGGCGATTTCCTCGTAGTACTCCTGCAAGGATTTATCGTCGTACGCCCGCTGGATAAGCCGTCCGCTGGGTGTGTAATACCGGGCGGTGGTCATGAACAGGGCAGAACCGTCTTTGAGAGGATACTGCCTCTGAACAAGCCCCTTTCCGAAGCTCGTCTCGCCCACGACCAGGCCTCGATCCCAGTCCTGCATGGCTCCGGCTACGATCTCCGAGGCCGACGCTGATGCACGATCGATGAGTACGATGAGAGGATAGAGCGTGTGCGTTGCTCTTCCGGTGGAAAAGTATTCCCGGAACGATTTTCGAATGCGTCCCTTGGTGTATACGATACGTTTGTCCTTGGGCAAGAATTTATCGCACACATCCACGGCCGCATCCAGCCGGCCGCCGCCGTTGCTCCTGAGGTCGAGGACGAGTCGCTTGATGCCCTGGGATTCCAAAAACTGGAGATGCTCTTCCAACTCCTGAGCTGTCGTGGAAGAAAACCGGATGATGCTGATGTATCCGGTTTCGGGCTCCAACATGAAGACATAAGGAACGCTTTCCACGTGTACTTCATCCCGCGTGATAACGTAATCTTCGTTCTGGTCCCAGCCCGGACGTTCTACGGTCACCCTGACTCGAGTCCCCTTGGGTCCCATGAGCTTCAGGGGAACCTCGTCTCTTTTCATGCCGATGGCAGAGTTTCCTTCGATGGCCACGATGCGGTCCCCGGCTCGCAGACCCACTTTATCCGAAGGGCCTTCAATCATGACCGACATGATGGTGATTTTATCCCGTATGATATCAAACGTAACGCCGATACCAGAGTAACCCTCATAACTCTGATTCCACCGTTCGAAGTCTTCGCTGGAGAGGTAAGAGGTATGTGGATCGAGGTCGGATACCATGCCCTTGATGGCGCTCTCGATGAGTTCCTGCGGGTTTTTTTCCTCGACGTATTCCTCTTTGATTGTGATGATGATTTCGCTGAAGAGCTGTATTTTTTCGTACAGGGATTTTCCGTATCGGTAGACACGGGGTGAGGCTCCTGTGAAGAACAGGAGAAGGAGAGCGATGAATACCGTCAGAATGGTAGACTTTG
>CAZTKR010000137.1:0-9705 GCA_964614115.1 uncultured bacterium
AGGGTTTGGCTGTTCGCCAATTAAAGCGGTACGTGAGCTGGGTTCAGAACGTCGCAAGACAGTTCGGTCCCTATCCTCCGTGGGCGCAGGAGATTTGAGAGGAGCTACTCCCAGTACGAGAGGACCGGAGTGGACGAACCTCTAGTGTACCAGTTGTTCCGCCAGGAGCACTGCTGGGTAGCTACGTTCGGAAGGGATAACCGCTGAAAGCATCTAAGTGGGAAGCCCACCTCAAGACAAGATCTCCCTTTCCGGCTTCGGCCGGAACTGAAGGCTCCTGGGAGATTACCAGGTGATAGGCCGGAGGTGTAAGTGTGGTAACATATTCAGCCGACCGGTACTAATAAGCCGTGAGGCTTGACTTAAATTTTTTGTCTATGGCAGATGATCGGTTGCTTAGGGATAGAAAAAGATTGTTTCTTAAATTGTTTAGAATTTTTCTGGCGACCATAGCGGAGGAGAAACACCCGATCCCATTCCGAACTCGGCAGTTAAGCCCTCCAGCGCCAATGGTACTGCTTGGGAGACCTTGTGGGAGAGTAGGACGTCGCCAGGAATTAAATTGAAACCCCGGTTATTATCGGGGTTTTTTAATGGATGTAAATAAAGCATAAATAAGGTAGACAGGAATCTGTGTGGAGTTTATTAATCCGGATACGTCTACCGGATGGCGTCTCGGAGTCCATAAAAGACTCTTTGGGCTTGTGATATGCATGTATTCTGTACTCACGGGTCTCTCGATTCTATGTGGTATACTCTGAGAAATCGTTAGATGGTTGGAGGTTTTTAGCGGACCGATAAAATCCGTTAAAGGTTAGGATTATGGTTCATCACACTGTCAAGACGGATATGGGCACATGAATATATGATTGAAGGAAAAGATGCTTTTTTGTCGCAAAGTGAAACCGATGTTTCAATGTGGAGCATACTTCATCACGAATTCATCCGCTTTTTTTGTGATTTCGTTGAGGGCATTCTCGATTTTTCGACATTCTTCCCTCAACGTGTCTTCACCGGCATCGGGTGAGGGTACGAATGGTTTTCCAATGACGATGGCAGCGTGAGAAAAGGGTTTGGGCAGTCGATATTCGTCCCATGATTTGAAGGTAATGCTCGGGTACGCGGAGGAGGTGGCCGGTAAAATAACAGCATTCATTTTTTTAGCCAGAAACAGCGCACCGGGCTTCATTTTATATGCGGGACCTCTCGGGCCGTCCACGGTGAATGCGACATCGAATCCACGATCCATGGTCTGCACGCTCCTGATCAGAGCACGTACCGGAGATCGATGACTGGACCCATGAATGATTTTATAACCGAATATTTTCAAAGTGTTAGCTATCAGCAGGCCATCGAGACTGGTTGAAACCATAATCCCGATGTTGTGGTTAACCATGGTGCGGGCAAAAAGGAACTGTCGACCATGCCAGAATACGTAGACGATTCTTTTCCCTTCCGATTTCAGATTTTCGATCTGATTCATACCCTGAAAGTGGATTCGTAAACTGACGCTGAGGGCATTGATGGCTCCCCATGTGATGGGAGGAAGGATGTACCGGTAAGTGAATTCTTTCAACTTCATGTTCACGAGGTGTAAAAAGTGAAACAATATATGTTATTGTTGAGTAAATGTATTGAATAAAAGAAGCAATGTCAACTTTAAAAAATACAGGGTATTTTTAAGACCACCATGCTGTATCTGTCCGTTTTTTGTACACCTAAGTGGAAAATTAGAAGCCATTTTTGCTTATTTTATCGATTTAATTAAGCTTGGTAAGATGTTTGCAGTACGTTTTTCGTCAATATACGGGGAATTCTTTTTTACTTGACATTAATATTAAGTTTTATTATGTTTACATTAAATTTAACATCCTAATTCAATGGAGGCCACCGAGATGAAGACGGGTTGGCATGCCCGATGGTTTATCATTCTTGGTTTGATGATAATTTCAACTTGCACAGGCTGGGCTCAAATTCTGGAAATACGGCGATTGAACGATGGCATCCTGGTGCAGGATGACTACATGGTGGTGCAGCTCATGCGGCATGAGGTGGTAGGTATCGAGATTATCGCTCATTTTGCTAATGGCTCGCAGAAAGACAACTATCTTGCACGGTTGCAGCGGTATTGGGGTACCTACGTTCCCGGGTATGTGGAGGGGTGGGAGGACCAGGCCGACACACTGGCACCCGGAGAAGTCATTTCCCTCAGGAATGTGCTCTATATCCGTCCCATCGATTTAGAGTCCATCGGTAAGGATTCTATCATGATCGTATCGATGATGCGACACGGTTCGAGTCCACAGGATTATTTAGAGCTTTATCAGTTCAAGATTAAAATTAATGTCCGTGATATGGAGTACGAGGTACCCGACATAGTGGCCGAGCCTGCCTTCACACAGGGACTGTCCAACACCATTTATTATCATCCCAGTCCAACGAGCTCCACGCAGGATGTGTACTGTTTTGATGCTGCCGATCGGGAAAACTTGAAAAAGTCAGTACAAAGACTCTACAGGGCCCAGCAGGGCGATACACTCCATCAGGTTTTCGAAGGCCTGGTCGACGGTCATACGTACGGATATTTTGTGAAGGCCGAATACCAGACCGACCGAGGGCCGATTTGGCTGTACACGGATTTTACGTACTCGACCCAGGATAATTCACCTCCCCCGCGTATTGTTGAACCACAGGCCACGATTATCGAGGATGACATCGTGCGCATTTCCTGGAATACGGTCAGCGATGAGGTCAGCGGCACCGCTCGATATCGTATTTTCCGAGCCATCGATACGGGCCCCGAAGAGCTCCTGATCGATTTCAGTTACACCAGATCAGGCCCTATCTCTTGGAACGACAGGAAGGCCCGGTACCGCCCGGGAGTCACGTATTTCTACCGAATTACAGCAGTCGATGCCGTGGGAAACGAAGGCGATGGCGACAGGACCAACGGGATATGGTTCCCGGGTGAATCCGATCCGTATGTACCTCCGACGGATACAGAAGATATCGATACAACCATCACAAGCGGGGATGGATTTCTCAAAGGAACCGTGGATACATTGTGGTTGGATTTAGACGGAAGAGAGCGGTTTGTACGGTTCGAGGCCGTACGGGATAGTATGCTTTTCTTCGATTCACCACCCAGTATCCCCATGCGATATTTTAGAAGCGGCTGGGTTTCACCTAACACGTTACGTAATATGGGCTGGGTGTCTCCGACCCGACCGGACAGTGTTTATTTTGTATTCGATTACACCGATACGGGTGGCGTCTTCATCGATGATGAGGGTGTTGTCCATCACGACACGGGTGGCACGCATATCGATAAGCACTTTGTCAATGGGCATACATACCATCGCCGTGCCAGTCGACAGTATTTTTCTGCCGTCACCTTCGAAGAGCTGGGTCCGATTATTCCCGACTGTTTTCCACCCGATGATATTCACAATCTACAGATCGAAAACATCATCGAAGATCCCGATTTTCAGGACCCGACATCGGGATATACGAAATGGCATATCCAAGTCTCGTGGGACTCTGCGTCCGATGCTGTCAGCGGTCTGAAGCGGTATCGCGTTTATCGATGGGTGGAAGGAATCGATTCATCATTTGTCGATCTCAACTTCCATGAGTATTTCAAATCGACGTCATTCATCGATACGTTGGCTAAGGCGGGCCGCGATACGATTTCGAATCCCATGATTTACTATCGGATCGTGACGGAAGACAATGTTGGTAATCAGAGGGCATTGAACGAGACGGGCTGGGAGGTGAATGAAAGGTCGCTGGGCGAGCCTCACATCGTGTTCGATGATACGACCTTCACGGATATCTTTCCGCCAAATCCGGGAGAAGTGGATACGATTTTTACGAAGGATGACTTTGTCCTCCTGAAGATTGTCGACTTTGATGCCTCGGACGTAGTCGATTACGCGATTTCCATCAACGAGGTAGAGGTCTATCCGTTGCAGATGTATAGACAGGACATGTTTACCGTTCAGCTTCCCGATACGGAAGTCGTGCGCATCAAAGTGCGGGCTTTGTATTTAGGTAATCGCTCGAGTATCTGGTCGACCGAGAAGGTCGTTGTACGTGTCCTGGGCCTGCCCCCGGAAAATCTGCTTGTTTGGAATGACTCCACCTACTGGGAAGGCAATATCCACCTTCAATGGCAGAAGCCATCCATAGACACAGACCGTTATGAAATCTGGCGATGGAACGAGGCGGGTGATTCTACTCTGATTGGAAATATACACTCGTTGAAGGATACGGTACGATGGGATGATTATTACGGGTATAACGAGTTGCTGGACGAACCGGGCGATACGCTCCTGGCGTATGAAATGTATAAATACAAAGTTCGTAAAATCAATATCTTTAGTGATACGACGGTATTTTGTGCTGAAGATTCGGCCTACTGCAATCGGGCTCCGAGAGTATATTTCCATCAAATTGCCATGAGGAATGAGCAAAATGTTATCATCATCTACTGGGAACGTGTTCACCCGAGCAAGGCCCAGGGGTCGTGGAGAACGCGAATACGCGTGTCTGTGGATACATTGAGTGATATCGTCTTCACGAGCGATGAGACGAACGATCCTGTGGATGCAACCAGTTATGTTTATTCTCAAAACGTGGTGGGCGGTTATAATTATATTTTTGAGATTAAAGAGATTCCGGATGGCGTCGAGGGGCGAGTGACCAATTGGTCCAAGCCCTACACGGTCAACATGGCACCGCTGGACTCCCTCTTCGTCGTACCACAGCCAAAGGGGCGTGTCTTTCTCAGCTGGGAAGAGGATACACTGGTCGATCGTCTCCTGGTCGATGCCTTTCGATTGACACGTCAGAGCATGTATGATACATTGAATATCGTATTACCCGATACCATCCAGTCGTACATGGATTCCGTGGGACTTCAACACGCACGCCAGTACGCATACACGGTGTCTGCGCTGGACAGTCTGGACCAGATTGTGGCCACGAATACGCATCTGGTTTATTGTGATACGGGACTTGTTTTCATCCCGGACAGTGCACACATCAAGTACCACTATTTTAATTACGATTCCATCGATGTCTCCTGGCAATGGAAAGATATCGACGGGAATCCGTTGACCCATTCGACGAGGGGTGCTGCTTTCGTTCGTATACAAACCAGTGTGAGCAAGTTATTTCCCTTATCTACAGGGGTCACCCATTCGACTGCTTGGTTTCCCGCGGATACACTGAATCGGTCGAGAAAGGTAAGAATTCCCGATGCTGTGAACACCAACAACGATACGGTCTATTGCCGGATTACGGCTCAGGACAGGTGGGGAAATCCCCTTCCATCCTTGTGGTCGGCTACGAGCATCACCACGTACGATCCGTTCGATCCCAATGCCGTGGACTCGTTGTGGATCGCTTCCACAGAAGCCTACTACGGGGGTGTGGATTCCATATTGGCAAAACTGCGATGGTCGGGATGGGGTGTGGAGTGGCCTCCGACGGAAAGCGAGCAGTGGACAAAACTCATCGGAAATATTGCACTCTACCGTATTTTTCGGGGCGTCACTGAAGCCGATTCAAGGGTGGTGGGGGAAGTGCCCGTTCATGTCGAAGACGGCGCCATCGATACCACATTCACGTATGAATTCCCGGATACGACACGGAATGCCATACACCAATGGCGCATCGTCAGTGTAGACAGTGCGGGCAACGAGGCATCCAGTCGATGGGTACCGTCCATTACCCTCACTCAGACTCCCAATCCGCCCGAGCCGACGGGATACAAGGCATGCGATATTCTACCGATACCCGCCGGTGATAATCAGTACGTTGAGTACTTTGTGGAGATCGCCGTCGATCCTCAGCATTTTGAATGGGCTTACGAAATCGACGGGGGAGCATTGGTGGACCGTATCCTATGCCGGAGTGGCTGGATCGATTCACTGAATTTTGAATGCTTTTCTGGATGGGGGGCCGTCGTCAGGGATACAACATGGTTTCGCGTAAGAGCCCGTGCCGATTCGCTCTGGGAGAGCGGATGGTCCACCGTGGTTTTTTATGCGGGCGGAGAGGATGGAACGGGTAAGACGGGCATCGCCGACTTCGAGGGACAGATACCCACCGTCTTCGATGTTCACCACAACATGCCGAATCCGTTCAACGCTCAGACCGTTATTCCTTACCAGCTGCCCGAACAAGGGTACGTCGAGATCCGCGTGTTCAACATCATGGGTTCGTTGGTAAAGACCCTCATCGAGGAAAACAAACCTGCCGGATACTATTCGGTCATATGGAACGGGACAGATAAGTACGGTCGAGGCGCGGCATCCGGCATTTATTTCTATCATGTTCTCGTTAAACTGCCGAGGGGAAAGACCGTTCAAAAATGGATGAAAATGACGATGATCAAATAATCGGTGTTTGAATGATATCTTCTGGCTTATGGAGAAATCGATGACAACGTTTTCGAGTCGTGCATTCTTTACGGGTCTTGTTCTTTGGGCCCTCTTGATCCCTCAGGAGATGCCGGGTCAGACGAATAGAAAACAGGCGGGGATTATATCACAAGACCTGATGGACATATTGATGGAGCTGCCGGCTTACATCGATCCGACTCTCCCGGCACCCCGTCTCATCGTTGAGCCTCCCTTTACACTGGGCACCGATAATACGGTGTACTGGTACGGCGACAGCGTGCGAACGTGGCTCGGTGACCGTGGCATGCGGCTCCTGTTTTTCGAAATCGAGGCCACTTACAACGATACAGTACTCTGGGCGCCTATACCTGCCAACGCGGATTCCGCTCTATTCACCGACATGCCCATGGGGATTCGTATTTATTATCGACTCCGTTATTTTGCCCGGGATTCCCTGGATCAGTACCTGATGAGCTATTGGTCTGAAGAGACATGGTCGATTCAGGACAACAACCCGCCCATCCTTTACTCCGTGGATATTTTAAATCTTCAGGAGAGCGATGATATTGCCTGGGTGATCGGACAAACCATTCACATGCGTGTGCAGGCCTCCGACCCGCGCGGCCAGGTGATGGAAATCGTCATTCAGGAGAACAGTGCAACGGTAGACGATACTTTGTATCATCCAGTGGAACCTCCCAGCGATACCGTAAACACGGTCATCCCCTATACATTTCGCTCACCAGCCCATGTACCCATCATGTTGAGTGTTTGGGTCGTCGATGTATCCGGGCAGGATATCGGCAAGTATACAAAAACGCTTTTCTGGTGGCCCGATGAGGAAGCCAGAGAACAGATGGTCTGTTTCCCCAATCCATTCAATCCCGAAGTGGACGAGGTGGTCACCATCCGTGTGGACGATCCGGGAGTGCAAGAAGCCAAGATATTCGATCCCTTCGGAAACCTCGTCCAGGTGCTCCAGAAAACAGCGGATTCGAATATTTTCTTTGAATGGGATGGACGAAACGGCCGAGGGGACAGGGTGTCTACAGGGGGTTATATCTGTGTGGCCGTCGGTAATACACGGCGGTACTGTAAGATTGCTGTGATTAGATGATAGAGGTCTTACATTGATTTGGAAAAAAATTATATACGGAATCACTCTTAGCATATTAGTGATTGGGCTTCAGAAGCAACCACTCTGGGCCCAGGCGGATGCTGGCCAGGCGGGTAACTTCCTACGTTATGGTGTAGGAGGTAGGGCACTGGGTATGGGCAGGGCATTTGTGGCTGTGTCAGATGATGCCAGCGGTGTCTACTGGAATCCGGCGGGTCTCCTGGGTATCAAGCGGATCGAGTTGGCCTCTATGTATTCCGATTTGTACTACGACAGCCGGTATACCCATTTCGGCATTGTGATTCCTCGTCCAGGTAAGAATATCCGGGATAAGGTGGGCCGCTATTTGGTAGGTGATGGATCGGCTCTGGGTTTCGGCTGGATCGGACTCACCAGCAGTGGATATGAACAAAGGACACAGACCGGAGAATACCTGGGAGATTTCGATATTGGCGAGCATGCCTTCCTGCTGTCATGGGCTCGCGAGGAGGTCGGATCGTGGGGTATACTGCGGTATGGCCTGAGTTTTAAGTTTGTCAACCAGAACTTTTCCGGTCTTCAGCCTTTTTCATCCTCAGAGGCGCTCTGGCAAAACCGCGATTGGTCGGGGGGAATCGATATCGGATTTTTGTTTCAACCGTTCAACGCGCCTCTTTTCCGTGTCATTCCCTTGAGGTATCTGCTTCCGTTTCGGCTGGGATTGGCCGTACAGAACGTGGTTCAGCCGAGTTGGCGTATCGGAGAAGACGAGAGAGATCACTTTCCCCGGCTCATCCGATACGGCATGAGTTATCGA
The DNA here is from genome assembly GCA_964614115.1 of uncultured bacterium. Taxonomy (GTDB): domain Bacteria; phylum Zhuqueibacterota; class QNDG01; order QNDG01; family DSAB01; genus CAZTKR01. Next base: position 8,324 of record CAZTKR010000137.1, read on the forward strand.
TGGATTTTGAGGGATTGGATGCCACGAGGGTGGGAGTCGGCCCGCCGTTTTGTGGGCCGTGCCCATATCCTGACTACTGTCGATGGCGAGTATTATGATGGAGCATCCCACGGGATCTATTTTGGTGTAGAGGGATATATCCCCTTTTATAAAAATCGTTTCGTGATGTACCCTCGGTTTGGACTTAACAACCGGTCCGAAGGCCCTTCTCTGGGGTTTGGACTGTCCATGCCCTTATCCCATTCTATTGGGGTTCGTGTGGATTACGTCTATGGTTTCCATCCAGACCTTCCAGAGGACAACCGGTTTTTCCTGACGGTTCAAATGGGTCGAGAGATGGATGCCGCTTATTTCAGGGAAGCGTCCAGACGGGAGAATCTGAGCGAATCGGAGATCCGTAAGCATCTCTATCGGGTGATAGCCGATTATCCCAACGATGATGTATCGGATGTGGCCGAGGTATTGGCCACTCTGGAGGACAGCAGCAGTGCCCGCAGACTGCATAGCCTCACAGGAGGCGTGGGACGTGCCATTTGGCTGTTTCAGGAAGCAAAATCCCTCTTGGCAAATGGAAACATCGATAAGGCCAGGCGTAAAGCACGGGAAGCGGCCGGGGAATTTCAGCCGGTCTTCCGGCAGGGCGAGCGACTTTTTCAGGACGAAGAACTCATGGATTATGGGGAATCCTTGGTCATCGCGGGACGGATGAGGGAAGCAATAGAAGTCCTGAGGAGGGTAGAGGATAGGAATTTAAGGACGTATTTCTTGCTGGGAACCTGCCTGAAAGCCTTGGAGGATTGGGACGGAGCGATTGAGGCATTTCGCCTCGCCGTCCGGCGTTATGAGGAAGAGCAAGACCTCCACAGTATGGTTCATCTTTCGTTCCTGGGACTCGGAGCGGCTTTGGTGAAGAAAGAGCAATACGAATCGGCACTCACGACGCTGGAGGTTATGCTGAAGGATCGTTCGCATCGTTTGAATTCCAATTACCCCAGATATCCCATTTTCTGGGATGAATACGCTGTGGATGATGCCCAGTTCTTAGTGGCGCTGACGCAACTTTTGATGAAACAGTATGAAGAAGGTGTGGCATCCTTGGTCAAGACACAACGGCTCTACCCGGGACTCTCGTACGGACGGTACGTCCAAGAACGGGCCGATGAATTTGTGGAGGCGTTGGAAAATTCCGATTGGGAACGAATAGATCGTTTGACGCGTTCACTTTTAGATGAGTTTTTTCAAGAATATAATCAACCGCTTCAGTAACGATAGACACCCTTGAAACAGACAGGGATGGAGGATTTCATAATGATAATGAATAAATGGCAAAACCCCTGGGTATGGCTGGTCATCGTACTTTTAGTGGAGACTATTGGTCCCGT
>CAZTKR010000138.1:0-9638 GCA_964614115.1 uncultured bacterium
ACAGCGGCAGGAGCAGCAGTGTGTACGATCATTTCAGCTATCAGGACCTTCACCGTGTGGGCGAGGTGATTTACAAGGAAAAGCTGGAGATCACGAACCAGCAGAACAAATGGATCAAGACCCAGCTCGACTTGAGCCCTGTTTTCCAGAACAAAACTCAATCGGTGTTCGTGGTTCGGCTTCGTTTTACGATGGAAGACCTTACCGGCCGTCCGGTGAGAGACCGGGGAGACCTGAAGGAGGGCGATCTTTACTACGAGGGGGACAATTACTACACGAATCCCGCCAGTTACGGCTATTACTACTCCCGAGGTACGTTGAATAAACTGCTCATTTCCTCGAATGTGGGATTGACGGTCAAGAAAGCCGATGACAGGACGCATGTGTTTGCCACGAATGTGCTCACGGCTCAGCCTGTGGGAGGGTTGCGTTTGAGCATGTACACCTTCCAGAACCAACGGGTAGAAACCCGGGCCACGGACAACGACGGATATACCTGGTTCACACAAGAGGGCGCTTACATTTTTGGACAAAATGACGATGGGATCGCCCTCATCACACTCAACCATCCTCCCTGGCAGATCAACAACTTCGATGTGTCGGGAAGTTCGGGGGGCATCGAGGGTACGAATGTCTTCATGTATACAGACCGTGGTGTTCATCGGCCGGGAGATACGGTGTTTCTGTCGGCCATCGTCCGAGTAGACAATGCACCGCCGCCGGAGAAACAACCCGTTCTTCTGGAGGTGATGAATCCCAAGGGGCAGGTCGTTCTAAACACCAAAAAAACGTGCGGTTTCAACGGCCACGTTTCGTTTTCGATCCCTACAGACCTGTCCGATCCCACGGGGAACTGGATCGCCAAGCTCGACGTGGGAGGGCAGAAGTTCTCCAAAACGTTAAAAATCGAAACCGTGAAACCCCAACGGTTGAAGATCGCCGTGGATATGCCCGACGCTATTTATGCACCGGACCTGACACTGAGAGGAACCATCACGGCCAAGTACTTGTTTGGCGCACCGGCGGCCGATCTTCCGGCCACGGTGACGGTGGATCTGTCGGATAAGAGTTTCATCCTCGATACGTACGGCGATTATGTGTTTTCATCGCCCTTGAAACGGTACGACTGGAGGAATGTCAACGTGTTCGACGGGAATCTGGATGCCCAAGGGATGCACCGTTTCGCGACGGACATTCTCGATGCCGGCCGTGCCTCGGGACTGATTCAGGCCGTACTGCACACCACGGTGTATGAGAAAGGAGGCAACTTCGCCCAGCACCGGACTGGGGCGACGATCTATCCCTACACCGCGTTCGTGGGCGTTCAGGATGTGTTCCCATGGGGATCGGCCCAACTGGATCAGGATGTGTCTGTCCCCATCATCGTGGTCGATAGAGACGGTAATCCCGTACCGGGACATACGATCCGCGTCGTGCTCTACGTGAACCGGCATCACTGGTGGTACGATTACGACGAATGGGATCGGCGGGATTTTCGCGAGATGGAATCCACATATCGCATCGAGGAAGCCACGTACCGGTCGACGGGAGAGCCTCTCCGGCATCGATTTACCGTGGAGGACGAGGGACAGCACTTCCTGGAAATTGTTGATGTGACCTCGGGTCATGCCACCGGCCTGTTTTTCTATGCCTCTCGCTGGGGGGAGATGGTGCGGGAAGAGGAGAAGCGCAATTTCCTCCAGATCGCTTCGGACAAGAACGTGTACAACACCGGGGATGAGGCCACGTTGAGTTTCGATACGCCCACGAGAGGCATGGCGCTCCTGACGCTGGAGCAGGGCGGACGGATCCTTCACCGCGAATGGAAGCCGGTCAGGGAATCCCGGACCGCTTTCCGTGTTCCCATCAACCGAGAGATGCTGCCCAACTGTTATGCTTCCATCAGCCTGATCCAACCCCACAATCAGAATACCAACGATCTGCCCATGCGGTTGTACGGCATCAAAACACTGTACGTGGAGGATCGGGGAACACGGCTGCCTCTCTCGTTATCCGTTCCCTCGGAACTCCGGCCCAAGGAGCCGTTCACGGTCCGGGTGACCTCGTCGGCGCGGCAGAAGGCCACGGTTACCATCGCCGTGGTCGATGAGGGACTTCTCGACCTGACCGGATTTAAAACACCATCGCCTTGGGATCATTTCTTCCAGAAGATACGCCTGGGCCTCCAGACCAGGGATAATTTCGATGAAATCCTGGGCGTGCTTTATCCCGACATCGACCGATACTTCACCATCGGCGGCGGAGCATTCGAAGAGGCAAGGGAAGAACGGCTCGATCAGAGCCGTGTACGTCGATTCATCCCTGTCGTTCTTTTCCAGGAGCCCATCACTATAAACCCGGGGCAGACTGTGGAGACCGACTTCATCATGCCCAATTATGTCGGGTCTGTACGCGTCATGGTCGTCGGTGCTGCAGGGCACAGTTATGCATCCCTGGAGCAGGCCGTTCCGGTGAAGCAGCCCCTGATGGTGCTTCCCACCATCCCCCGTGTCGTCCGTCCCGGGGACACCTTTGCTGTTCCGGTATCCGTGTTCGCCATGGACAGCACTGTCAGAGAAGCTAGGGTCGCTATCAAGGCTTCTCCAAACTTGAGCGTTCAGGGGCCGGACACACATCCGGTAAGCTTCGACAAGCCCGGCGAGAAGGATGTTCGCTTCATGGTCACCGTGGGACGTGCCATCGGTGCCGATTCCATCACAGTGACGGCGGTTTCTGGGCGCCACTCAGCCGATTATACCGTGCACCTGCCCGTCACCAGTCCCAATCCGTTCTATACGGAGGTGATCGATACCATGGTGATGAAGGGACAGTCGGTCGATCTGACACCCCGGAAATTCGGTTTGGAAGGAACCAATGAGGCCAGGCTGGCCTTCTCCCGCATGCCCGATATCCAGTTGGACAAACGGTATCGGTACCTCATCCGCTACCCGTACGGGTGTATCGAACAGACGATTTCGTCCGTGTTTCCACAACTGTTTCTTCCCAACCTGGTCGATCTCCAGCCGCACCAGAAACAGGCCATCACCGACCACATCAACGAGGCCATGAACCGTCTGAGCCGGTATCAGATGAGCCGGGGTTTTTCGTACTGGCCCGTCTCCAACGATCATCCCGGCAGGTACAGCGACTGGGGCTCCAGTTACGCGGGTCATTTCATCCTGGAGGCAAAAAACCTGGGTTATCATGTCCCGCCCGCCCTGTACGACCACTGGCTGACGGATGCCCGGCACAGGGCCAGGGACGTCAACAAGAACAACCACCGCTACCAGGCCTACCGGCTTTTCCTCCTGGCCTTAGCCGGTAAGCCCCAGATGGGTGCGATGAATCTGCTCCGGGAAAACTACTTGTCCGAGTTGGATCCGCTTTCCCGGAAATGCCTGGCCGCCGCATACTATCTAAGTGGTCAGAAAGACGTGGCCCTGAACGTGGATCGAGCCACGCCGACGGAGGTCACCCGCTACCGGGAACTCAGCGGCACGTACGGATCGGCTCTGAGAGACCGGGCTCTGATGACCTATCTCTGTCTGAAGATGGAAGACATGAAGACGGCTTCCACACTGCTTCGGAGCGTGACGAGATCGTTCACGTCAGGGGGCTGGTACTCAACGCAGGAGACATCGATCACACTGCTGGCCGTTGGTACATATTACAAAGAATCGCCGTTTACCGGAGGCGCCGTGACGTTTCGCGTTCATCAGGAAGGCAAAGGGACACAGACGATGACGCTGGCGGGATACCAGACCACGATGGATCTGGAGGATATGTGGGACAAGAAGGTGACCATCACGACCGAAGGGGACAACCCCCTGTTTGTCAGCCTGCTCGTCGAGGGTATACCCCTGGAGAGCCGCATTACAACGGGTCACAACGGGATTCAGCTCACGAGAAATTTCTACGACGAGAGCGGCCGACCTGTCGTCGTTGACCGGCAGCCGCAGGGTAAACCGTTCTGGGTGATTTACACTGTGGCGAGTCTTTGGAGCGATCCCCTGGAAACGCTGGCCCTATCCAGCGTTTTTCCATCCGGATGGGAGATCATCAACACCCGTGTGACGGGTGATGTGCCACCGGAATGGGTGAGTGCTATAGGAATCACCTCGGGTGAGTATATGGATATCCGGGATGACCGGGTGAACTGGTTCTTCGACCTGCCGGCTCAGGGAAGGCTTGCCTTCGGTGTAAAGATCAATCCCACATTCCAGGGGACGTATGCCTTGCCCCCCATCGTAGTCGAGGCCATGTACTCTCCGGAGTATTACGCACGGATCGAAGGGGGACAGATACGCGTCGAGTGACAAACTTTCTCCCTTATAAGAAGGAGTGAAGGCGGGCAATTGTGATGGATCGGAAGAAATCGGACATCAAGACGATCATGCTTTCATTACTATCGGATATCATAACCGTGATAAAAACGTGTTTAAGCGATACAGATCGTTTGTCCTGATAGGATTGTTTTTCATCGTCACGATTCTCTGGCTTGCCTGGCCGATGGAAAATCCATTTCCCGACGATTACTCCAGCCTCGTGTTGGATAAACACGGTCGCCTGCTGCGGGCTACTCTCGCATCCGACCAGCAGCTCCGGTTTCCCCAGGACAGAGAGGCGCTGCCTGATAAATACGTGTCCGCCGTCCTTGCCTGCGAGGACAAGCGTTACTACAACCATGTGGGTATCGACCCCCTGGCCCTGATGCATGCGGCTGTGACCAACCTCAGATCGGGACGGCGGGTTCGCGGCGGGAGCACCATCCCCATGCAGGTGGCGCGTCTGGCCAATCCTAAGAAACGAACCTACGTGAATAAGCTCGTCGAGTGCATGACGGCCGTCCGGTTGTCTCTTCACTTTAGCAAGGACGAAATCCTCAAGATGTACGCCGCCCAGGTCCCCATGGGGGGGAACATCGTGGGTATCGATGCAGCTTCTTACCGTTACTATGGGAAGCCGATCTCCGAGCTGACGTGGGCAGAGGCGGCCCTGTTTGTCGTGCTTCCCAACAACCCGTCGATGATCAACCTGTCCCGAAAGCGTCCCCTACTGAAAGAGAAACGGAACCGGCTGCTACGCATCCTCAACGAAAGGGGCATTATCGATAACGTCACGGCCAATCTGGCCTGTCTGGAGTCCCTGCCCACGGATACCCGTCATCTTCCGTTCGAAGCGCCCCACTTCTGTCGTTTTGTGACCAACGACAAGTCTAATGGTGAAATCTGCCGGACAACCCTGGACACAGATGTACAGAGCAAAGTGGCCGATGCAGCTCGGATGTATCACCGGATCCTGGCCGATCGGGGGATCGCCAATCTGGCCGTCCTCGTTGTCGAGACACGGACAGGAGAGGTCAAGGCTTACCTGGGATCGCAGAGTTTTCACGACAGTTTGAACAGCGGACAGGTCGACGGTGTGATGGCCTACCGGTCGACGGGGAGCCTGCTGAAACCTTTCTTAACGGCCAAGGCTCTGGATCGCGGACCGTATACGATGGCATCGAAAATTCAGGATGTTCCCACGTTCTACGGCACGTTTGTTCCCCAGAATGCGTCCAAGACGTTCTACGGTCTGGTTAGCCTGAATGCCATGCTGATTCAATCCCTCAATGTGCCGGCCGTCCGCCTTCTCAACGCCTACGGCATTCACGATTTCTACGATTTTCTCGTCGATGCCGGTCTGAAAGGGCTCTTTCGCTCTGCCGATGGGTACGGCCTCACCCTGATCCTGGGCGGTGCCGAAGCCAGTCTCTGGGAGATGGCCCAGCTGTACCTGTGTCTCGCCAACACGGGAACGTGGCGGCCGCTCCAATTTGAAGCGGCCGATGCGGTGCAGTCGGAAAAGTGTCTTTCGAAGAAGCTGTTCAGCGAGGGCGCGGCCTGGTTGGTCCTGGATGCTCTGAAAAGGCTTTCCCGGCCGGGATCGGAGTACTACTGGCGCTATTTTGATAATCAAGTGCCCGTGGCCTGGAAGACGGGAACGAGTTACGGACAGAAGGACGGATGGGCCATCGGCATGAACAGGCAGTGGGTCGTGGGTGTGTGGGTGGGTAACTTTACGGGCGAGGGCAACGCGTCTATCAGCGGGTCTAAATCGGCGGCACCCCTGATGTTCTCGATTTTCAATACCCTTACACAAAAGGATCATCCCGTATGGTTCGAGGAACCAGAACACGATTTGATCGACGTGGAATGCTGCGCGGAGAGTGGTTATCCGGCAGGGCCGCACTGCCCTGAAACGGTCATGTTGAAGAGACCCATCTCTTCTTACACGGCGGGCATATGTCCCTATCATCGCAAATACTTGGTGGATAAGAAAACGGGGAAATCTGTCTGTTCCTTATGCTGGGATGGTGTTGAGACCGAGTGGGTGCACCGTTATATCGTACCGGCGGCCGTGCGGGATATTCTCATCCGTCGGGGGAGGTCTGTGGATGCCATTCCGCTGCATTCGGCTCAGTGTCCGCTGTTTCAGGACAAAAGACGCTTTGAACTCGTCTATCCTGTTGACGGGATTAAGGTCTTCATACCCAGGGATTTTGACGGCCTCCACGAGAGAGTCATCCTCTCGGCTAAACATCAACACCCGTCGATGCACCTTTTCTGGTATCTGAACGGTTCCCTCATCGGCGAAACCGTGGAACGGCATGAATTGGTCGTGGATCTAAACCCGGGGGACTATCGGCTGACAGTTCAGGATGAGGAGGGATTCACGCGCACGGTGGCTTTTGAGGCGTACCGGAAAGAAGCATCCGATCCCTGATCTCTCCCTCCGTATTTCAGGCGGAGGAACGAGCGATGGGTACCGTCGCCCATCATAGAACGTGATCGCCGTACAACCGCTTCGTGTTATCCAGCGTTGTTTCGATAATTTGCTGGCGGTTCTTGCCTTTGATCTCCGCGACGGCATCGACAGCTCTAAGGATGTGGGCGGGCTCGTTCCGCTGGTCGGGTTCCGAACCCAGTACGGGGCTGTCGGTTTCCACGAGTAGACAGGAAAGGGGCAACTGCTTGACGAGCTTTTGTTTCTGGCGAGATCGTACGATGGAAGGGGGAATCGAAAAAAAATAGTCTGCCTCTACGGCGGGTAAAGCGGTCGAGGCTTTTCCGTCAAAGGCGTGGAGTTGCACTTTTCTGGCACAGCGTTCCAGGAGGAGATCGATGATATGCCGGCCGGCCGACCGGGAATGGACGTTCAGGGGCAAATTCAACTGATTGGATAATTCCACAAATCCGACAAAAATATCTTTCTGTACAGTACGCTGGGATTCTTCTTTCACCGCCCAGAAATCCAGTCCGACCTCGCCGATACCCAGGAGTTCGTCGTAGTGCTGACGGATGAAGGTCATCATGGTCTTCGCTTGCTCCGGGTCGATGACCGTGGGGTAAAGACCTGCCATAGGGCGGAGCATGGTATACTTGTTCGCCAGCGTAAGATTCTTCAGGGCATCGTCCATGTTTTCACTGGCGAGGAGTATGGAAACAACGCCCGCATCCCTGGCACGCTCAAGGACCTCATCGCGGTCTTTATCGAATGCGGGATCGCACAGATGCGTGTGGGTATCGACGATTTGGAATGGGCTCGTCATCATCGTCCGATTTCGCGTTCACCTGTAACCGTCAATATTCTGATTTCAATTTATCGATGATTCCCAGCAACGTCTTCTAAGAAAAAACAAAGATCGATACGATTTATCGTCTTGATTTCTGAACGTCCTGCCTCGAAGGAGTCTGGACTGAGAGGCCGCAAGAATGATCGTGAGATATTTTTACATATCTCTGATATTCCCCTCACCGGATGAGATTCATCGTACACCTGGGGATAGAAAATAAGGAATCTCTCACTCCACTTTCCCCAGGGGCATGATGTACAGGGGTTCTTCCTCTTTGGTCATGCCAACGACTTCTTTCAACCACAGGTCGACAAAGGCGCCGATGGCACAGGTGCCGATTTTCAAGGCATAGGCCTGGAGGTACACGTTTTCTGCCGAATGTCCAAGGTCCATGCACACGTACCGCTCCCGACCCCTCTGGCCGTACTTCCGCATATTCCGGTCGAACACGGCCGAGTACACGATGGCAGCGGCCGCTGTTTTAAAATGGGGCTGGTGGAATGCCGATGCGCTCAGGGCTTCCCATTTGTCCTCTTGGGAAATACGTACCAGTGTGTGCTCTTCCGATTTGTACCAGTACACACCCGCTGGGAGGCCTTGCACATTACGAGCCACCACGTACAGGTCCAGGGGATACAAGGCACCGGCCGAGGGCGCTGTGCGGAAACCACCCCGTAAGAACTCCGGACCATCCTCCACGGGCCGTGTGATACCGAAAGCAGCCCAGAGGAGCTGGGAAATCTCCTCCAGAGTCATGGGCTTATCCGCATAAGACCGGACAGACCGCCGGTTTTTCAGGGCTTCTTCGACGGAAACATCCCCTGTGAGATTGGGCTCAGGAAGGCCGACAACCTCGCCTTCGGGATGGGTTTCGGGAAAGAAGGATGCGATGGTTTCCGTTTTTTCCTCTAGTTCATCCATGACCTTTTGCCACCGGGGATCCTGGCGGAGACCGACAAGACGCGAATTCTTTTCAAGCCGGGTCTTTTCGATAAAACCCGCCTTAATGGCCTCGTGAAGATAAGCAAATGCGTTGTCCGAACGGCCGAGCTGAGCGCATGCGACGGCCGCGTTGATATAATCGTTGTAATGAAATTCCCCGGACTTTAAGGCTTTTTCGTACAGGTCCAGAGTCTCCTGATACTTTCCGGACGCCAGTGTTTTTTCCGCTTCACGGACCAAGTAATCGTAGCTCTGAGCCAGGCAGAGCGTCGAAAGACACAGGACAAGACTGGCGACTGTGATTTTTTTTAAGGTCATTGTCGCACCTCTCTTTATGATTTTAAAATGATCCGTACGATCCGTAATTACAAATCATTCAAACGCCGGTGAGTTGGCTTCCGTACTCGCGCATCAGCTTATCGAATTGTTCCCACACCATATGAAATCCGTGGGCAAAATTCGAAGGAGCCCATTCAACGGTTCCTTTGCTCACCTTCAGAGTACCCAATTTGCTTTTATCCGAGTAGACATCGAACACCACATCTTTGTTCAGTACGACTTTCTCGGGCATCGCCATGAAGATATCGTGTGTTGACATCGTATCCTTCTCCATGTATATCAACGGATAAGCCTTACCACGATGACACTATCAAAATAATTTAAAATAACGATAAGTGAATCATATTCAATGTAATTATAACTCTCACAACAGTTGCTAATTCGCCTTAACTAGTCAAGACCCTTACAATTTATATGATCTCGTATAAGAAGATTCAAACAAGTATCTTGTTTTCCTTCTTAGCAGAAATCTTCTATGTAAGATACCGAAAATAAGTATTGAATATTGTTCTTTTAAATTAAATAATGTTTTGTTGCAGGACGACATCATTAATTGACAAAATGAATATTAAACCGCAAAGGCTTGAACCTCTATGGGGGGTAAATAAATACAGAGTTAGATTAATTTGAAGAGGAATTAAACTTAACTAAAGATTTCCAGTCTATTATTCCTTCAATGCAAAAGAGACTAGAAAACTCAAATGTAAATTTATTTGTAATTTTTGAGTAAGATACTATG
>CAZTKR010000139.1:0-9628 GCA_964614115.1 uncultured bacterium
AGGTCGAACATCTTTCGGATCTGCTTTATTTCTGAATCGGTGGGATCGAGTTCGCCCACGCTACTCAGGTCGCAACGTTGAAGCCAGTAGAGTATCTCCAAAGTTTCCTCCCCGATGATAAGCCCGCCACCCGTCACACCACACCGTGGACAGAGGAGTCCGCCGCTATGAGGCTGAAAATAACCTCCCTCCAGACCCAAGGAATCGTGGCATTTCAGACACGCATCCCACGTTGGTTTGTAGCCCATCTGGGCGATAAAATGGCTCTCGAAATACCAGAACAAACCCTCCAGGAAGCCTTCTCCCACATCGATGGCTCGGAGTACGGATACCAGAAGATCGAATACCTCGGGGTGGGCGTCCTCTCCCACCACGGCCCGGTCGACCAACTCGGCCGCTGCCAATGCCAGGCTCGTGCGTCCTGAATCACCGATGATGCGGAAATGCGGATCCACCAGGTCTGTCTTACTCAACAGCTGAAGATCGCGCGTTTTTTTATCGTAATAGATAGCCCGAATATGGGTGAGGGATTCGAGGCAGCCTTTGAACTTGCTCTTGGGTCCCCTACCGCCCTTGGCGACAACTTTTACTTTTCCATAATCACGGGTATACAGGGAAAGAATCTTTGAGGTCTCCCCCAGCTTCCACCCTCTGAGCACAACGGCCTCAGTGTGCAGGATGGCCATGTGTTGCCCTCATAACCAGTGGAAAAGAATATTGATCATACCGAAATAGACCATCAGCCCTAATACATCGTTGGAGGTCGTGATGAAAGGGCCTGTGGCGATGGCAGGATCGACATTCAACCGCTTGAGGAAAAAAGGCATCAACGTGCCCATGAATGCGGCGATGAAGAGAACCGTTAACAGGGAAAATCCCAGAATAAGGCCAAACTTGGCGTCATGAAGCCAGAATGTGACCATGCTAAAAAGAAGCCCTGAAATGACAAAGCCGTTGAGAAAAGCCACGCTGATTTCTCGAACGAGTCTCCGGCCCGTATCTCTCAGGCTGATATCGCCCGTGGCCAATCCTCGTATGACCACCGTAGCCGACTGAATGCCCGTATTGCCCCCCATGGCCATGATCAGGGGGATAAAAAAAGCCGACGCGATGATACGATCCAGAGACGCCTGATAATGACGCATCACCACAGCCGATATCATTTCTCCCACGAAGGCGACCAGAAGCCACGGCAGTCGGACACCGGAAAGCCGTAAAATGGATTTGTGCTGGATTGTCTCGTCCGTGATACCGGCCATCAGGGTAATATCCTCGCTGGCCTCTTCCTCGACGACATCCAGAACGTCATCCACGGTGATCCGACCCACCAGCCGGCCCTGTTCATCAACCACGGGTGCAGCCACCAAGTCGTATTTGTGGAATATATTGGCCACTTCTTCCTGGTCCATTTCATGACGGATGGAAATAGCCTCCTTGTCCATGATGGTGGCTAATTTCACTCGAGGATTTGCTAAAACCAATTCTTTCAGGGAGACGATACCCCGAAGGATACCCCCGTTATCCACGACATAAATATTATACACATCCTCCACTTCATCGGCTTTCCTGCGGAGCACGTCCATGGCTTCCTTGGCTGTTCGATCCTGGTTGACGGCCACTATTTCCAGGGCCATGATGCCGCCGGCTGTTTCTTCATCGTGCCGGAGCAGCGTCTTCACTTCCCGAAATTCCTTCCAAGGCATGGCCCTCAGGATTCGCTGAGCAACGTCTTCCTCCAGTTCGCCGATGACGTCGGTGGCATCATCGGAATCCATGGCACCGATGATCTTTGCGATAGTCTCCTCGTCCAGTGCGCGGAGTATATCCTGCCGGAACGTGGTATCTAATTCGACAAGAACTTCGGCAGCTCGTTCCGTATCCAGGAGTGAAAGAATGCGCAGCCGCCTTTCCATGTCCAGCCGTACGATAGCCTCGGAGATGTCCGCTGGATGAAGGTCCACCAGCATCGTCTTCAAGGTCGTCCGATCATCCTTGTGCAGGAATTCCTCGAAGATCTCATTCAGTTTATTTTGTGGGGTTCGCGTTTCTTCCACGAGACCTCCTGGGAGTGTAACGAAAGAGTGTATTACTCAGCATGGCAAAATCCGCCACCGAAAGTTCCTCGGGCCTTCGGTGTAGATCGAAAGGTATGTCCTGTAACCGTTTTTCATCTAATACCAGCGATTTCAGCGTATTCTTCAGCATCTTTCTTCGCTGTCCGAAAGCCGTCTTGACCACACGACGAAAAAAAGAAAGGTCATCCACGTCGTGAAGGGGTCGATCCAGGAACTGAAACCGGAGTACGATGGAATCGACCCTGGGCACAGGATAAAAAGCTTTCCTCGGAACGGAAAAGAGGACATCGATACGGCTATGCATCTGAAAAAGAACCGATGGAATGCCGTAGGCTTTGCATCCCGGTGGGCTCGTGATGCGCTCACCCACCTCTTTTTGAAGGGTCACGGTAACATCCCGCACTTTTTCGCGGCCATCCAGTAACCGAAAAAGGATGGGCGTGGTGATGGCGTACGGGATATTGCCCACAGCCCGAATTTTCTGCTCACCGGAAAATAAAGCCCCTAAGTCGAGCTTTAAAAAATCCGCTTCTACGATCTCTATACGTGCATGCTGCTCGAATCGTCGCTTCAACCAGCCAGCCAGCCGAGCATCCAATTCCACGGCCACTATACGCCGGGCCGGACTATCGATGAGCCGTTCGGTGAGCACGCCTTCCCCCGCCCCGATCTCCAGAATCCGATCCTCGCAGCCTATGCGCATACTCTGGATGATGCGTTCGGCGACGGAGCGATCTCTCAGGAAATGCTGACCCAAACGCTTCTGGGGACGAATGCCCGACAACACGGCTTTCTACTCCACCCTCAGTCCCGGCTCAACCTCGTCCTCTGTTGTCAGCAGCGTATATCCTTTTCCCGCCTTGACGGCCAGGAGCATCCCCTGCGAATCGAGCCCGCGAATCTTGGCCGATTCGAGGTTGGTCACGACGATGACCGTTTTGCCCTGTATGTTCTCCGGCGTGTAGATTTCGGCCAGACCGGCCACAATCTGGCGCTTCTCATTGCCCAGATCGACCACCAGCTTCATGAGTTTATCCGCTCCTTCCACCTTCTCGGCCTCCACAATCCTGGCGGTCTTGAGCTGGATTTTTTCGAATGTGTCCGTATCGATGGTGCGTATCGCACTCGCCTCTTGCTGGGCCCCTTGCCCTACTTTTTTTAGTTTTTCCACCTCCCGGGTGATGACCTCATCCTCGATCTTGGTGAAAAGAATACCCGGTTCGCCCAGCACATGGCCAGGGGACACTTTATTCTGGGGCGCATCGTCCCATACAAGGTTGCCTTCCAGGTTCAGCATGGTTTTCAGGCGCCGACTGGTGAACGGAAGAATCGGGGCCATCAGCACGTCCAGGGCATAGGTCACCTGCACACTAATGGCCAGGGTTGTCTGACAATTGGATGGATTGGATTTTCGCGTTTCCCAGGGCGCTTTGTCGTTGAAGTACTTGTTGGCCTGACGGCAGAGGTCCATGAACCGCCGCACGGCACCGCGGACTTCATACGTCTCGAAGAGTTGCTCCATCTCGCGATGAGCCGCATGGATTTCCTCCAGCATGGCTCGATCCATTTCTTCCAGATCACCCATGGCGGGCACTTTACCCTCGTAATACCGATGAACGAACGAGAACGTCCGATTGACGAAGTTACCCAGAATATCGGCCAGTTCGTCGTTATTCTGGCTCTGAAACTTGCTCCAGGAGAAATCCGTATCCTTGGTCTCCGGCGCATTGGCAGCCAGCGTATACCGCAGGGGATCGGGAGGAAAGTGATGCAGATAGTCCTTCAGCCAGATGGCATAATTCTGACTCGTGGATATCTTCCTTCCCTCGATGGTCAAATACTCGTTGGCCGGAATGGCCTGGGGGAGAATGTAATCACCCATTTCCATCAGGATCATCGGAAAGAGAATGGCGTGAAACACGATGTTGTCCTTACCGATAAAATGAACCAGCTTGGTCTCCGGATTGCACCAGTACTGCTTCCATAGATCGGGATCGCCTTCTCTTTCCGCCCATTCTTTCGTGGCCGAGACATACCCGATGGGCGCGTCGAACCATACATAGAGAACTTTATCCTGTATCTCGCTGATGGGAACGGGCACTCCCCAGTGAAGATCCCGGGTAATAGGGCGATCCCCCAACCCCTCGTTGTACCACCCGATACAGTAATTCCGGACATTCTCCTTCCATTCCTGGGAATCGAACCACGCTTTCCATGCTTTGGCAAAACGTCCCATGGGAAGATACCAATGCTGGGTTTTTTTGAGAACCGGCACAGAACCGTCGATCTTCGACCTGGGATCGATCAACTCCTTCGGCTCCAGCCACTTGCCACAGTTATCACACTGATCGCCCCTGGCTCTGTCGTAATGGCAGTGCGGACAAGTACCTTCCACATAGCGGTCTGGAAGGAATCGACGAGAAGCCTCGCTATAAAACTGCTCGGCATCCCTCACAACCAGGTCGCCCTTATCGTTAAGTGTCGTAAAAAAGGTCTGCGCCGTATGGTGATGCACGGGAAGAGACGTGCGCGAGTAATGATTGAAACTGATGCCCAGTCTTTCAAAACTATCCTTGTTCATACCGTGATACCGATCCACTACATCCTGGGGAGAAATGCCTTCGTTGTCTGCCGTCACGGTGATGGGCACACCGTGCTCATCAGACCCGCAGATGTAAAGCACATCCCTGCCCTTCAGTCGCTGGTAACGCACATAAATATCGGCCGGAAGGTAAGCACCGGCGATATGACCCAGATGGAGGGGTCCGTTGGCATAGGGTAGGGCACTAGTGACCAGGATTCGCTTGAACGTCTTCACTTCGGGCATCCTCTTTTCGCTTCTTCTTTTTCGGTTTCTTTTTCTTTTTTTTCTTCTTTTCCTTTTCCGCCTCTAAAAGGGTCATCAACTCTTCAAGACCGATCTTCTCCTCTTCCTCGTTCTCGTACTGAATGATCGCTTTCTGCGTGATCACATCGATTTTTGTGAGCACACCCGTGCCCTTGGGTGTCTTGACTCGTTGTCCGGCTTCGGGAAATTTCCCGAGAATTTCGGTATAAAAATTCCGCTCGTACCTCAGGCAGCACATCAAACGTCCACACGCTCCCGAGAGTTTTGTCGGATTCAGGGCAAGGTTCTGGTCTTTTGCAAACTGCGTGACAACGGGTTCGAACTCGCGAAGAAACGTGGTGCAGCAGAGACGCCGGCCGCAAACGCCCACACCCCCAATGCGCTTGGCCTCGTCACGAACACCGATCTGCCGCAATTCGATGCGTGTCCGGTACCGGCCGGCGAGGTCACGAACCAGTGCACGGAAATCGACCCGGTTATCCGATGTAAAATAAAACGTAATTTTATTCCGGTCGAATTGGTATTCAACATCCACGAGCTTCATTTCGAGGCCATGCTCCTCGATCCGCCGTCGGCAGTCGTAGAATGCGTCTCGCTCCAGTTGTTGATTTTCCCCCAACCGTTCCAGGTCGCCTCGACTGGGTTTACGCAGGATGTGGAGAAACTCTCCCTCCCCCGCCCGTTGATCGACCAGACTGCCCATATTCACGACACGGCCCAGGTCCTCGCCCTTTTCGGCCTGGACCACTACCACATCTCCGACCACGAAGGGGAACTCCTGGAGATTCGAGAAAAACGCCTTCCGGCCTCCCTTAAAAGCAATTTCCAGTATCTTGGCCATGGAGTATCATTCCTGTCTTATACGATATGCCCTGGATTATCATGTTACATCTGGAATTATATCTAACGTTCCGAGACCGATCGGAAAATGGGAAATGCCTGCCATATATCGCAACGGCGCTTCCCGCATCCCTTCCTTCAAAACCTCAACGAACGCATTCTCTTAAATCCAGGCTCAAAGAATGCACAATCAACGAAAGGTACGCATTTTTTTCAATGAAATCAATAGATTGCTGGATGCTGGCCAGACCCGCCTGGACATCAAAACCGGACCACTCCTGGCGGAAACGTTCCAGCTTGTCCATGCAGTCCACGTTCAACACCCTCTGGGGAGAGCCCCAACTCAATTGGAGAAGATCCCGCAGCCAAACCTGCAGAATCCTGAGTATCTCGTGTATTTCGACTTTATCCTGAGGTTCCAGCAAGCCTTCCACGAAGGCCATTCGGCCTTCCGTATCTTCCCCCAGGGATCGTTCCAGGAACGTGAGAGCGGTCTCGCGTCGTGCATCGAACCCTTCCTCGGCCAGATCGAAGCCTCGCTGCAGGCTTCCTCCGGCCATGCACGCGAGGAAGGCTGCCTTCTCTTCGGGTAGATGGAGTCGATGGATCAAGGCCAGCTTGATGTCTTCATCGGAAAGAGGATCGAAACGGACGACCTGACATCGTGAAACAATCGTCTCCAACAGCCGTGCCGGAAACGTGGTCGTCAAAAAAAGAAGGGTGCGTTCGGGCGGTTCCTCCAGCAGTTTTAAGAGACTGTTGGCCGCTTCCAGGGTCATCTGGTCTGCGTGGGAGATCAGAAAAACCCGATACTTTCCTCCTTCAACCTTCAGCGTCACTCCTTGTTTTAAAAGTCGGACATGACCGATGCCGATCAAGGGAAGTACGGTAATTTCCGGACTGTAGGTCACCTGCTGGTACGGATTTTGAATCCTCTGGAGGGCTCTCTCGCGGAGTATCTCCCGATATTTTTCTTCTTTCATAACCTTGGGCCGTGACGGTATGGGCATCACCATGCGAAAATGGGGATACTCCAGATTCATGATCTGGGAGCATGGGGCGCATCTCCCGCAACCCCCGATGCGTCCTTCGGTACAGTTCAGGCTTAACGCCATGGCCAGGGCCATGGCATCCTTACCCACACCGGCCTGACCGTGGAAGAGATAGGCATGGGCCAGACGCTTCCGATTAAGCGATGAGACCAGCAACCGCTTCACGCGCAACTGTCCGTAGACCCTATCAAAAGCCATGTCGATCCTCCCCTTTCAGGAACGGATCGTCGATCATGACTGCTGGACAATACAGAAAATCATCCCAAAGACGATGATGGGAGTCGATCTGCTTGTATATGTCAAGACAACGCATATCCATTCTTAATCGGAGGCCTTTCGCATCCAGTCCACAGGGTTGTAATGGGTCGTCCCATTCCAGATCATAAAATGAAGCATCGAACCGTTCAGACCCTGACTATCTCCGACATAACCTATCACTTCACCCCCCTCGACATCATTTCCGATATCGACCAAAACCACATCCATATGGCCGTATACGGTATAATAACCACCGCCGTGTGCCACCAGTACGACATTTCCCATCCCCCGCATCCAGTAAACCTGGATCACTTCCCCCCGACACACACAGCGCACGGCATCGCCGTCGGCCGCTTTAATATCGATGCCCAGATTCTCCGTCCATATCTTGAGCTCCGGGTCTCTGACCCTGCCGTATCGCGTGATCACCGTACCCCTGACCGGCCAATCCAGCTTCCCCTTAAGGCCGGCAAAGTGCTCTCCACCTCCCAATTGCTGGACTGTCGACTTTCTCTGCTGCTCTGCCCGGCTGATCCGTCCCCGAATTTCCTCAAATGCCTGCCGTTTTCTCCGCAGTTTCTCTCGGAGCTGAGCTTTGTCCTGCTTTACCGTGGTCAGGAGTTTTTGTCGAGACGACTTCTTTACCTCTAAACTCTCGGTTGCCATGGTCTCTTCTTGAAGAAGCCTCTCCTTGGCAGCCAGTTCTCTGGCGATCCGATCCCGCTGACTGCTGATTTTCCGCTCCTTCTCTTCCAGAAGCCGGAGATTACGGCGGTCGTTCTCGACAATCCGTTTCTGATATCCCAAGAGTACCATGGCCTGATTAAAGGATTCCAGGGTAAAAAAACCTTCCCAATCCGATGTCCGTCCCCTCATGTACGACGACACCATCCTCTGGGCAACCAGCTTCTTCATCCGTTCATAACCCTGGAGTGTTTTTTGGAGCTCGCTTTCGGTCCGGCGAATACTTCTCTGTTTCTCCTGTTTTTCCTGTTCCAGCGCTTTGAGAAGTTTTCGTTTCAGGCCAATCTCGCGTTCTGCATTCTCAACCTGCCCGATGAGGGATCGCTCACGATTCTCTTTGGTCGCCAGTTCGTCCTCCAGCGCTTGTATTTCATTCCGCACTTTCTGCAGGTCTTGCTCCGATTGCGCATGGCCTCTTCCCGGGCTCATCAGGATAAAGACCGCGGTCCCTACCGGTAACATCCAACGCCATGTTTCACGTGCTCTTGCTACATCCATGGCCTTATCTTTCTGGCTAAAACAGCTGCCACCGCCATCTTGATCCCCTCGCCCGGAAGGAAAATGACCGCACCGCTCCAGATCGCAGTCGTCCATGAGATAGCCTTATGGACGATAAAATTCACATTGATGTACAAATAGGCCACGCCTGCCGTAAAAATGATGAGGAACCCCACGACATTGGAAAAAAAGAAGACGTGCCATGGGATGGCTTGATGCTGACGGTCGAGTACCCGGCCGATGGCCCAGGCTGCTACAGGGAATCCCAGAAGGTAACCGAACGTCGGTTGCAGCACGTAGCCCGGTCCTCCCCCCAAGGCAAACACCGGAACACCCATCAGTCCTATGACCAGAAAAATCAGCTGACTCTGAGACCCACGCCGGCTACCAAGAATATCGGCGGACAGGTAGACAAAAAGTGTTTGCAACGTGAACGGAACCGGTGGCACCGGGATCTGTAAATAGCCACCCACGGAGGTCAGGGCCGCAAAAAGCGCCACTCCCAGGAGTGGGTAGCTCCTGGAACGGGTACTTATGTATTCTCCTTCGTTTGCTGTCATAAGCTGCAAAGGCCCCCGTGCCGACTCTTCATTAAAATGGTACGAAAAACTCTTCTAAAAATCAAATTCAATTTTACTTGTATTTTTACGATAGTTTCTTTATTTTTAGGCTCTATGCGTCCGTGATTCAAAGGAGAACTTCACATGATCCCGCTTAATCCTGAGGCTGAGGCCTTGAACAACATACTCCAAGAACACAGTCCCGCTATCTACGATCTGCTATCGGAAAAAGGGAAACGTATCTTTTTCCCCAAAAAAGGCCTTGTTCGGCAAGGCCAGGATGCGAAAGGAAAGGACATCAACGCCACCATAGGAATGGCCATCGAAGATGACTGTTCACCCATGCGTCTTCAATCCATCGCCCAATGCATGGATTTGAAACCGGAAGAAGCGTTTCCGTATGCCCCCAGCTTCGGCATTCCAAAGCTACGACAGCGCTGGCAACAGCTCATCCGGGAAAAAAATCCATCGATAAACGGGACAATCAGCCTCCCGGTCGTTACCTGTGGTCTAACCCACGGACTCAGTGTTGTCGGGTTTTTATTCCTGGATCCCGGCGATCGGCTCATCCTGCCCAGCATGTACTGGGGGAATTATAAACTCGTGTTCGAGCATGCGTACGATGTCCAACCGACATTATTCAATACATTCAAGAACGGCCGTTTCGATACGGAAAGCCTTCGATCCACACTGCTCGAAACGAAGGAGATCGGAAGAGCACACGTCTGAACTCCAGTCACGCCAATATCTCGT
>CAZTKR010000140.1:0-9552 GCA_964614115.1 uncultured bacterium
TACAACAATTAGTATGAAAAATAATGTACAAATTATAGCTTGACATGTGTTGAAAGTTTCGCTATATTTAATCCGTCTTCTTCAGGGCGAGGTGGAAGTCCTCACCGGTGGTAAAAGCCCACGTATCTCTGCGAGATATAAAAGCAGGGATTGAACCAGTTCGTTTCTGGTGCCGACGGTAAAAGTCCGGATGAAAGAAGTTGACGAAAACCTCAATGTCAATGCCTTTTGGCAGGAGAAGCCCTGAAAGAAGTACCTTTTAGGGCTGTTTCGGTTATGGACGATCGAGATCTGATGAAACGTGTTCTGAGGCTTGCCAGAAAAGGCACTGGAAAAGTCAGTCCGAATCCCAGGGTGGGGGCCATTCTCGTTAAGAAGGACCGTATCCTGTCCGAAGGCTATCACGCCAGGTTTGGTGGTCCCCATGCCGAGGTCGACGTCCTTTCAAAGTTATCGCCAGCCCAACGTCGTGATGGAACGTTATACATCAATCTCGAACCGTGCAATCATCACGGAAAAACACCCCCTTGTACAGACATGATCATCGAATCGGGTGTCCGACGAGTCGTCGTCGGCATCACAGATCCGAATCCGAGAGTAGACGGGAAGGGGATCCGAAGATTGCGCGAAGCGGGAATAGACGTCCATGTGGGCGTACTGGAACAGGCGTGTTCTCGGATGAACGAAGCCTACATCAAGTATATCACCCAAAAAAAACCGTTCATCACACTGAAAGTCGCTCAAACCCTGGACGGCAAGATTACGACCCACAGTGAGAATCCCCGATGGATTACGTGTCAATCGGCGAGAAAGTTTGCTCATCGGATAAGAAACGAGCACGATGCGATACTAGTGGGTGTGAACACGGTGATAGCCGACGATCCTCAACTGACGGTTCGTTGGGGACGTCCTCGTAAAATCCGTCGATTTATCCTGGACAGCCAGCTTCGGATACCCTTACAGTCCCGAGTGTTAAACGACGGCGCACCCGAAAAAACGACCGTTGTCATGACGTCCCGAGCCTCAACGCACAAGAAAGAATCCATCGAACAAAAGGGAGCCAGCGTGTGGGTGCTGGATCGTGATGCGCATGGCCGCGTCGACCTCTCCGCGTTGTGGAAGAAGATGGGCGAGGAACACATCGCATCCGTCCTGGTGGAGGGTGGGAGCGACGTGTTGACCTCTATCCTTAAAACAGGCGACGTCGATCGAGTCCTTGTATTCATCGCACCCAAATTCTTCGGTAAGGGCTTGAATGCCTTTGGCAAGCTGGACTGCGATGTACCTGACGATGCGTTCACGTTCCGGGAGTATTCATGGCATCGCAAGGGAACAGACATCGTCTTTGACGGAAGGACGTAGATGTTCACGGGTATTATAGAAGAAATTGGCACGCTGCAACGCGTGGTTCCCATTTCCCACGGACGGCGGTTTCATATCACTGCGAAACGTATCCTCGACGATCTCAAGCCCGAGGATTCGGTGGCTGTGAACGGCGTATGCTTAACCGCTACGAAAATAGAGAAAACGACCTTTGAGGTCACGGCTGTTGATGAGACCCTGGAGCGGTCTACGCTCCGCCGTCTCGGTGCAGGGCAGAAAGTCAACCTGGAACGGGCATTGCGCGTGGGTGATCGTATGGGCGGACACTGGGTCCAGGGACATATCGATGGAATGGGAAACGTGATATCCTCGAAACGGCTGGGAGCTGGGCTTCTCCTTACCATCGAGATTCCAGAACATTTTGTCAAGTATACTGTCGAAAAGGGGTCCATCGCCATCGACGGTGTCAGTTTAACCATTGCTGATGTGTCCAACCATCGAATGACAGTGGCCATCATTCCGTATACCCTGGAGCATACGACGCTGGGTTCTTTGCGAAACGGCAATCAGGTGAATATCGAAGTCGATGTATTGGGAAAATACGTTGAACGGCTCCTGGAGATACGAACACAGACGGGCCGAATGGACGAAGCTTCTCTGCGTTCGATGGGATATTAAGTCGGATAAAATGATAATAGAATCTAAAATCATAGAAAAGAGAATACGCATGACAACCATCAGCTCCATTAAAGAAGCCATCGAGGATTTCCAGCAGGGTAAACTCCTCATCATCGTCGATGACGAAGACCGAGAAAACGAGGGAGATTTTGTTACTGCAGCAGATTTTATTACACCCGAAAAAATCAATTTTATGGCAAAGCACGGCCGGGGGCTCATCTGTGTTTCCATGACCGGTGAACGGCTGGATACGCTGGATCTGCGGCCTATGGTGTCTGACAACACGTCGAAGATGGGGACGCCTTTTACGATTTCTGTGGACGCTGCGAATCGTACGACCACGGGCATTTCCGCCCATGACCGATCGGAGACCGTGAAGGTTTTGGTCGATACAGACACGAAACCAGAGGATTTGGCAAAACCCGGACATATTTTTCCTCTCAGGGCTCAGGAGGGGGGTGTGCTGAGCCGTGCCGGTCACACCGAAGCCGTTATCGACCTGGCTCGTTTATCCGGAATCACACCGGCGGGCGTTCTATGCGAAATCATGGACGAAGACGGCACCATGGCCCGCCTTTCGAAACTGGAATCCGTGGCCAATCAATTTGGGATTAAAATCATCACCATACGAGACCTCATCGCTTACCGCCGGATTCACGACAAACTCGTGAATCGTGTGGTCAGCACGAAGTTTCCGACACGCTTCGGCGAATTTATTCTTCATCTTTATGAGAGCACCATCGACGACCATCACCACTTGGCCTTGGTTTTGGGAGACATTCAGCCGGATGAACCCGTGCTCGTTCGTGTCCATTCCGAGTGTCTAACGGGGGATGTGTTCGGATCGTTGCGCTGTGATTGCGGTGAACAACTGGAAAAGGCACTGAGGACGATTAAAAAAGAGGGTCGCGGTATCTTCCTCTATATGAGACAGGAAGGGCGGGGCATTGGCCTGAACAATAAAATTCGAGCCTATCAGCTTCAGGATCAGGGAAAGGACACAGTGGAAGCCAATGAGGCTCTGGGCTTTCCGGCCGATCTACGGGATTATGGCATCGGCGCACAAATTCTGGTCGATCTGGGTGTCCGTAAGCTTAAACTGCTCACCAACAATCCAAAAAAAGTGGTGGGATTGAAAGGGTATGGACTGGAAATCGTCGAACGCATCGCTCTGGAAATTCATCCGAATCCCGTGAATGCAAAATACCTGGAAACGAAAAGGGATAAGCTGGGACATTTGATTTCGGCCAATTGGGTTCTCGATAACAAACAATGCATGACGAACGATTAGTAAGCGTCAAGGAGGCGACATGGCACAAAGCATCCAGGGACAATTGAATGCCGAAGGAAGGCGCTTTGGTATCCTGGTAAGTCGGTTCAACGAATTCATCACGAAAAGACTCCTGGATGGCGCTCTGGACTGTATTCAGCGTCATGGTGGAAAAGAAGAGGATATCCAAGTGGTCTGGGTACCGGGTTCCTTTGAGATTCCTGTCGTCGCTCTCAAGCTGGCCCAGAGTCAGAAATACGATGCCGTCATATGCCTGGCTGCGGTCATTCGCGGAGGCACAGTACACTTCGAGTATATCGCATCTGAAGTGACCAAGGGCATTGCTCAGGTGGGCCTCCAGACGGGTGTCCCCACCATATATGGGGTCTTGACCTGCGAGACCATCGAGGAGGCCGTGGAGAGGGCAGGCACGAAACACGGCAATAAGGGATGGCAGGCAGCACTGAGTGCCATCGAAATGGCCGACTTGGCGGGAAAACTCAAATCTTGAAGCGTACAATCGCCATTATCATCTTGTTTTTTATGATATTTGATAACGTGGCGGGGTCGTCATGGGAGTGGAAAACGTACACTTCGATGCACAACATCCGCGCATGTTGCGAGAGTCAGGGGCGCATCTGGTGCGGGACCGGTGGCGGCCTATTGGCTTTCGATCCCAACACCCGGACGTTCGACAGTTGGACGAATACCGAGGGCCTTGCATCCAATCGGATAACGGCCGTGGCGCCGGATACCCAAGGCCGCATCTGGATGGGCTTTGAGGATGGGATGATACAGCGGTACGATCCTCAAACAACCCACTGGTTTTCCATCGACGATTATCGAGGAAACCAGATCACGTGTCTGCATGTTCGGAGAGACACCCTTCTCATCGGTTTGGATATCGGGGTGAGTCTCTATCTTGTATCCCGGGAGGAAGTGAAAGAAACGTACCATAATTTCGGGTTTCTATCCGACGTCGGGGGATACCGCATCGACATCCCTGTGAATGAAATCCTTCTTATCGGTCAGGAAATCTGGGTGGGAACGGAGGAGGGGATAGCGTATTCCCGGTTGGATAACACCAACCTGCTGGATCCTGAAAACTGGTCTCAGATGACCGTCAGCCATGGGATTCCCGACAATCACATCACGGCTTTGGCCTTCGTGGATAACACGCTGTATGCCGGAACACCGCAAGGTGTCGCTGCATGGGACGGTGAGGCATGGTCGGTCATCAGCAGTCGGGATGTTTACGATTTGACTCTGCACGATGATAGGCTGTATGTGGCCGCGGACAACGGCGTGTCCTATTGGAGTCAGGGGGTATGGCAGAGTCTTCCGGTCGCAACAAGCCCGATTTATCTGTTGACATCCTCATCCATGCTGTGGGGAGGTTCTGGAGAAGGACTGTACGAATATTCGTCACAAACAGCCACCTGGACTGCTTTTTATCCCGACAGTCCGTCGAGTAACCTTATCTCCGATATAGCCGTGGATGGGAATGGGATGGTGTGGTGCGCTTCTCGGGACAAAGCCTTTTTCAGATACGACGGATCGCACTGGGCTTCCTTTCACACGAAAGTCTTGCCAGGAACGAAGAATAACGACTTTGTCTCGGTTGTCGTCGATCCTGATAACACGGTATGGTTCGGGAGCTGGGGGGGAGGTGCAGTTACCGTGCAGGAAGACAGTGTGCTTCAGTTTTATAGAGCGGAGAACGGATACCTGGCCGGTATTTCCGAGGATCCCGACTTTGCCGTCATACCGGATATGGCCGTGGACGCGTCGGGAACCTTATGGCTTCTGAACTATCGCTCCGTGACGAATCAGCCTTTGATAGCCGTCACACACGAATCTCAATGGATCTATTACGGCCTGGCCGATGGGCTGCCCACCACCTTCTTGAGTGTGTTGACTGTGGATAGGGAGGGGAGAAAGTGGATCGGCACGGATTCGGATGGCATCGTCATCCTCGACGACAACGGAACGCCAACGGACAAGATGGACGATCCACCTATAGACAGACTCACTACAGCCAACGGCCTTGAATCCAATGAAATCACTGCACTGGCAACCGACCGAGATGGTGGTATCTGGATAGGCACATCCGAGGGTCTCCATTATTATTTTCTCGGAAGCATCACCCGTCGCTATGGGCTGCCGTCGGATAATATCAGTGCACTGGCCGTGGACGGGGCCAGTAACCTGTGGGTAGGAACGGGTGAAGGATTATGCGTTTTTTTTGAGAATGCGTACCAATGTACGCTTTTCACCGTGAATAACAGCGGATTGGTGAACAACGAGATCAGTGCATTATCTCTCGATCCTCGATCCGGAACGCTGTATGTCGGGACCAGCCAGGGTTTGTCATCACTCAGTACACCGTTCTCAGAGCCTCAGGCAGAGCTGACCAACCTGAACGTTTATCCCAACCCCTTCGTACCTGCCCAGCACGGCTCCGTATCTATCGACAATCTTGCCTACGGAGTCAATGTGCACATTTATTCTGCCAGTGGGTATTTAGTGCGGGAATTTCCCAGAGAAAACGTATATGGCAAGCGTTTACTGTGGGAAGGCACGAATCAGGACGGTCAGCCCGTTCCGGGTGGTGTCTATCTTATTGTCGTTGCTACGGAAGATGGGCAAAGTTTAGTAGGAAAGGTAGCCATTGTCCGATGAGTCAGGCATGCTGAAAAAATTGATCATCCAAGACTACGCCCTTATCGATAAACTCAATATCGAATTCGGTCCAGGACTGAATATTCTCACCGGAGAAACGGGAACCGGGAAATCCATCATCATCGGGGCTTTGAGCCTGCTCCTGGGCGAGAGAACTGGATCGGATGTCATTCGTCAAGGTGCGGACATGGCCGTTGTTGAAGGATGGTTCCAAATCCCCGCATCGTTCCGCTGGGAACTCATCGACGGGAAAATAGATACAAAGGATGAGCTCCTTTTACGGCGAGAGGTTCATCGGTCGGGCCGGAGCCGGGCCTTTGCCAACGACTCTCCCATACCCAACACGGTTCTGGCAGCCATCGGCGATCTACTCATCGACCTGCATGGACAGCATGCCCATCAAACACTCCTGCACGAAAGATATCATCTGGATTACCTGGACAATTTCGGTGTCGAGAAGGGATTACTCCAGGAACTGAAGGAATCTTATGCACGGTTCAAATCCTTGACAACGGAGTTGAAAGGTTTGCAGGAAAAAGAAGCTATCCTGCAGGAAAAACTGGAACTCCTGGAATTCCAAGTCCAAGAAATCGATAGAGCCGATCCCCAGGAGGGAGAGGACGAGGCTTTGGAGTTGGAAGATCGAAAACTTCGCAACAGCGAAAAACTCTTCCAAACGGCCAAAATGCTGAATGATCTCCTTTACGATGGGGAAGGATCGGTCTCCGAACGATTCGCCACTGCAGAAACATCCCTGGCAGGATTGAAGGGCGTTGATCTTGTGTTTGACAAGTGGGCAAAGGAATGCGAATCGGCCCGTATAGCGGCAGAAGAAATTGCCAAAGGTTTTCAGTCGTACATCTCCAAGATAGAGTTCGATCCCCAGAGGCTTGACGAAATCAGGGAGCGTCTGGGCTTATTCAGCCGTCTGAAGAAGAAATACGGCGGTTCGATGAAGCAGGTTCTGGAGTTCCGCGATAAAGCCAAGAAGGAACTCGATCAAATCGATACACTGGAAAAAGATATAGGCCGAATCACGAATGAATTGAACGACGAGAGGGATCGGTTAGCGCGTACCTGCCAGAAAGTATCGCAGCTGAGAAAAAATCTGTCTTCGGATTTGGCCCAGAAAACGCTGGAAGCCCTCTCGGAACTGGGTTTGAAGAACGGCATCTTCAACGTACGAATTCTGCAAAAAGAGAACGTTCAAGGGCCCATTCCCATAGAAGTCAAGCGTTACAACGTGTCGGCCCGGGGCATCGATACGGCCGAGTTTTTGATCTCTCTTAATCCGGGAGAAGAACCCAAGCCCATTTCCAAGATCGCTTCGGGCGGAGAAATCTCTCGCATCATGCTAGCCCTGAAGACCGTCCTGGCCGAGGCCGATGAAATTCCCGTGCTGGTCTTTGATGAGATCGATACGGGCATCTCGGGACGCATTGCACGGGTTGTCGGTAAGAATCTGAAAGACGTGGCTGTCAAACATCAGGTGATCTGCATCACACATCTACCCCAAATCGCGTCCATGGGTGATATTCATTTCCGTGTAGACAAAGAAGTAGTGGATAAACGGTCACGGACAACGATTCGACGTCTCCAACAGGATGAACAGGTCGTTGAAATCGCGAAGCTCATCGGCGGCGAAAAAATCACAGAATCCGCACTGCAGAGTGCACGGGAACTGCTCAATTCATGAGGAATTCATGAAGATACTCATGGATAAAATTGTCGTTGTCGGTGGTAATCCCCTTAAAGGATCGATCCGAATCAGTGGCGCCAAGAATGCTGTGCTTCCCGTCATGACGGCATCTCTGCTGGCAGACGGGGATTATCGCATCCAGAACACCCCCAATCTCCGCGATGTCCGTACGATGTTGCGGCTTCTTGAAAGCATCGGTGCCCGGGTGACTCTGGACAATCACATCTTACACATCCAGAATGATACCTGCTCCAATTTCGAGGCGCCCTACGATTTGGTCAAGACGATGCGTGCCTCGATTTATGTTCTCGGCCCCCTGGTCAGTCGATTCGGTTATGCCAAAGTCTCCCTGCCAGGCGGCTGTGCCTGGGGACCACGACCCGTGAATCTCCATATCCAGGGACTCAAGCGCTTGGGTGCCCAGATCGATATCCAGGAAGGTTATATCCTGGCCAAGGCCAAACGATTACAGGGAGCACGCATTGCCTTTGATGTACCCAGCGTTGGAGCCACTGGGAATATCGTCATGGCTGCGGTTCTTGCCAAAGGAATGACAGCTATCGACAATGCAGCACAAGAGCCGGAAATTGCGTCTCTATGTAGTTTTCTAAAAAAGATGGGTGCCAGAATTAGCGGAATAGGAACCGAGCACTTGGAAATTGAGGGTGTGGATGCACTGCATCCAGCGAATGATTCCATCATTCCTGACAGGATTGAGACAGGCACCTTCCTGGTGGCTTGCCACATGACCGGAGGGGATGTACGCTTAGAGGGTGCTAGCCCTGCACATCTTGTATCCGTTCTGCATAAATTACGTGACAGCGGAGCTTCCATCGATGAAGGCAAAGATTGGATACATATTCAATCCGACGGCAGCATTCAGCCCGTGGACATTTCAACGGCCGTATTTCCAGGATTTCCTACAGACATGCAGGCGCAATGGATGGCTTTGATGAGCATTGCCCAGGGCTCATCCATTATCACGGATACGATTTTTTTCGACCGTTTTACCCACGTGGCCGAGCTCCAACGATTGGGTGCCAATATTACCCTGGATCACAACGTAGCCGTCATTAAAGGTGTCCATCACCTGTCTGGAGCACCGGTCATGTCTACCGATCTGAGAGCCAGTGCCTCCCTGATCCTTGGCGGTTTGGTAGCAGAAGGGCGTACCGATATCTCCAGGGTCTACCACATCGACAGAGGATACGAGCACATCGAGAAGAAGCTGAAAGCCTTGGGTGCCGAAATATGGCGGGATGAGGAAGAACTCGTCACGTAATCTTTTTTATCATAGATAAAGATACGATAGACTTTAATCAACATGAACATCAATTAGAAACCGTAAGAAAAATCATGTCATCATTCGTTCATCTTCACAATCATACCCATTACAGCCTGTTGGACGGGGCATGCCGGATCGAGGACCTGGTGAAGAAGGCCCATCAGTTTGAGATGCCGGGATTGGCTATCACGGATCATGGCAACATGTTCGGGGTGATCGCCTTCTATAAAGAGGTCCTGAAGGCCGGTCTTAAGCCTATCATCGGCATGGAAGCCTATATCGCACCCAATTCCCGGTTCGATAAACAGGGAGGAAAAGGGGGAAAAGAGACCGCCTTCCATCTGATCCTCCTGGCACGGAATCTGGACGGGTATAAAAACCTGATGAAGCTGTGCACTATCGGATACCTGGAAGGTTTTTATTACAAACCCCGAATCGACAAACAGGTACTCGAAGAACATTCCGAGGGCCTCATCGTTCTTTCCAGTTGTATCAAGGGAGAAATTCCGTATAAGATCATACACGGGGATGAGGAGGGTGCCAGGCAGGCGGCCAGTTTCTACAAGGACATGTTTGGGGAACATTTCTACCTGGAGGTCCAGAATCACGGCATTC
>CAZTKR010000141.1:0-9548 GCA_964614115.1 uncultured bacterium
GAAAACGGATTTAACCATTTATGACAAACCGTTGTCTGAATTCGTCAAGAATCTATCTCAACTTCCCCTGGCGTTCCAGCCCGGCACACAATGGGCCTACGGGTACTCCACGGACATTCTGGCATACTTCATCGAAGTTATCTCCGGCCAGCGACTGGATACATTCTTCGAGAAAGCTATCTTCTTACCCCTGGGGATGGAGGACACGGGATATTTTGTTCCCGAGTCAAAACTGAATCGACTCACCATTCTCTATGAGTATACGAGCAGTGGGGCAAAAGCCATCGATATACCGGCAACATCCCAACTCCGAATCCCGCCCATCGGATGCGCCGGGGGTGCCAACATGCTTTCCACAGCATACGATTATGCCCGACTGCTCCAGATGCTCATGAATGACGGGGAGCTGAACGGACGACGCATCCTGAGCCGAAAATCCGTAGAATTGATGCTGATGAATCATCTTTCGGACATACCCAGGGATAAATGGTACAAGCCTGGTATTGGATTTGGTCTTGGATTGGCCATTATCGAGGATGTCGGCACTTACGGTGAATCAGCGACAAAAGGCCAAGCATTCTGGAAAGGGTACTACAACACCTATTTCTTCATTGATCCGAAGGAGGATATGTTCGGTATCTTCATGATGCCCATGCTTCCGTACAAACATCTCGATTTGTACGAACGATTCCGCCGTTTCTGCATGCAGGCCATCGTGGACTGACTTTCATCAATCCTCATCATGTATTCAGTTGGTAACGAGGTCGAAGACTTTGATTTCAAGCCGAAGGATTCATCAAACGAAAGGAGAAGGTTATGAGTGACACAAACAGCCGTAGAGACTTCATCAAATGCGTAACGTGCGCGTCGATTGGTGTGTTATCCGGAGGATTTGGCTGTGCCAAGCGGAAAGGATCCTCGGAGGACGATAAACAGGCTGAATCCGAGATAAAAGAAATGATCGCCTATTGCGGTCTCGCCTGCCATGAATGCGGCGCTTTGATAGCCACAAAGACCAACGATGACGCCAAGCGTAAGGAAGTAGCCGAAGAATGGTCCAAACAATTCAACGCAGATATCAAACCCGAAGACATCTACTGCGACGGCTGTCTCTCCGAGGGAGGGTACCTTCTCAGTCATTGCAACGTCTGTGAGATCCGAAAATGCGCCCGGGAGAAAAATCTCGTGAATTGTGCTTACTGTGAAGAGTATGCGTGTCCCAAAGTGAATCAAGTGCTACAGATGGCTCCAGACGCGAAGAAAAGGTTGGACGAAATCAGGGCCAGTCTTTCATGATAATGTCCCGTGCATAAAGAGCGACAGTACCTGCAAACAGCAACAGCCGGTATTCCGATCGTTCAATCGATCTTTCTTGTATTTTCCATTTCCATACACGATTTCTAAAACAGGCAAGATATATCTTCCTGGATAAAATAGTCGTTGCATGAAGAGTTTAAATAAATTAGATTGCTAATCATACAGTCATCCATAACCAGGAGGACAAACGATGAGGGCAGAAACCAGCCGCAGGGATTTCCTTAAACAGGGTGCTGGACTCGGTGCCGGTCTGGCTTTGGCCAGTGCGGGGTGTTCCACCGTTGGCCAACAAGCAAAAACGGATTACTTCTTTGAAATCATCGATTCACGGCGGAGTGTCCGGCAGTACAAACCGACGCCCGTACCCGAAGAACACATCATCAAAATCCTGAATGCAGCCAAGATGGCGCCCACGGCCGGAAACCGGCAACCCTGGAAGTTTCTGGTCATGCAGGATGCCGAGAAAATCAAAGAACTCAAAGAAGAAACCGTTTCCAGCAGGCTTAAAAGAAGCATCGGAGACGAAAAACTCTCGGAAGAAGAAGTGGCCAGCCGTCGAAAGGAAATCGAAGACCGCCAGGCCGGCATATTCTCCGCACCCGTGTATATCGGCGTGTTGACCGATTCAGAGGCACGGTTTTCACAATTAAACAGTCATGACGGCCCTCTGGCCGCCGGGTACCTCTGCCTGGCCGCCCGTGCCCTGGGGTACGGAACTGTGTACTTGACCGGTTCCATACCCGGAGATGTATTCCGAAAGGTTGCCAACATACCCGAACGGTACGACGTGACCTGTGTCATTCCTTTGGGCATTCCCGAAACATCGCCCGAGACACCCGAGAAGAAATCCCTGGAGGACATGCTGGTTCATAATAGTTTTTAGGCATTTAGAGTCGACAAAGTGTGAATCATCGGTTCTACCGATACGTTCGAATTTGTGGGATGAATTAACAATTCAGCAGGGAAATCACATCGGGGAGGAAGAATCCTGATCCACACGCATTCACAGATATTTACTGGATTTTCCCGGACGATCCTGGAGTTCTTGCAGCATCTGTCCGAAAACAACAACAAGGTCTGGTTCGACACCCATCGCCAAACGTATGAGGACGATGTCCTGAAGCCTTTTAAGAACCTCGTCTCGGACCTGGCTGGATTTATGCTGGGCATCGACCCGTATCTCGAAGTCACGCCCGCTGTGAACAAGACCATCTCCCGCATTTACCGGGATACGCGCTTCTCCAAGGACAAATCCCCGTTCCGGAGTCACATGTGGATTGTTTTTAAGCGCCCTCGAAAGGACTGGCAGGATGCGCCCGGATATTTCTTCGAGATCTCTCCCGACGGGTATCGGTACGGGATGGGATTCTATAAGGCCTCGAGGAAGACGATGGACCGGTTCCGCCAGAGCATCGACGAAGACACCGACGGTTTCCTCAGTGTGATCGAGCCCTTCTATAAAAAAGGCACCTTCGAACTGAAAGACGAGACGTTCAAACGTCCTCTTCCCAGCCCACATTCGGAGATGATCCAGGATTGGTACCAGCATAAAACATTTTATCTTTCCTGCGACAGGCCTATCGACGAGAGACTCTTCTCACCCAGACTTGAGGATGATCTGATTCAAGGGTTCACTCAGCTTGCCCCTCTCTACACGTACTTGTGGAAAATCAGGTCCGAAGCATAACAGATGCGATTCCAGCAGATAATTACCCTCGCGTATCGAAAGTAACCGAAGCATCTCCCTCACATCTTGAATCCGTGGATATCCTATTCGGATACGGAAATCTAGACTATTTATCTTGACAATTCCTGGATGAGTGCGTAATTTTAACAGTTCGAACGGATTGTATCATGCTGGGAATAGAGGATAGTAGCCGTGCCATCCAACGATCACAACCTCGCACTCTTCCATCCCCTCATCGCACGCTGGTTTTTGGATAGGATCGGCCGTCCGACGGATGTTCAGGCCCAGGCATGGCCGAAGATTGCAGCGGGCGAGCACGTCCTCATCACGGCCCCCACGGGCAGCGGTAAAACCCTGACGGCATTCCTCTGGGCACTACATCAACTCATCGCACAAAAATGGCAAACGGGACACACGCGTGTTCTGTACATCTCACCGCTGAAAGCCCTCAACAACGACATACAGCGCAATCTCATCACCCCACTCCAGGAACTGGAAGCGGTCTTTCGGAAAGCAGAGCAGCCCTTCCCTTCCATCCGTGTCCATACCCGCAGTGGAGACACGCCACAGTCGGAAAGAAGGCGCATGCTCCGCAGCCCCCCGGAAATCCTGATTACCACACCCGAGAGCCTGAACATACTCTTAAGCTCTGTGGGAGGACGAACCTTCTTTACCGACCTTGCCACGGTCATCCTGGACGAGATTCATGCTGTCATCGACACCAAACGCGGCACCCATCTCATCACGGCCGTGGATCGGCTCGTACCCCTTTCCGGCGAGTTCCAACGCATCGGCCTCTCGGCCACTATCAGACCGCTGGAAGCAGTGGCCGAATTCATCGGGGGATACCGCATGGAGGGAAGCCCCCAGAGCCCAGAATACGTCCCTCGTTCAGTTTGTCTGGTTCGATCTGAACTGACAAAAAAGTACGACATCAACATCCGGTCTCCCGAAGAAGAGATCGAAAACGGGTCTCCGGAATCTTTCTGGAAACCCCTGATCGCCGAGTTCAAGAAAATCATCGGTAAGAACCGTTCGACCCTGTTCTTCACCAACGTACGAAATCTGGCCGAGAAAACAACGCTTCGAACGAACCTCGACGAGGCACAACCCGTGGCCTACGCCCATCACGGCTCCCTCTCGAGAGAGGTGCGCACGGCGGTCGAGAATAAAATGAAATCAGGAGAACTGAAGGCCATCGTAGCTACCAACTCCCTGGAGCTGGGCATCGATATCGGCGCCCTGGACGAGGTCGTCCTCATCCAATCGCCTCCCTCCATCTCTGCGGCCATCCAGCGGGTGGGCCGTGCCGGCCACCACGTGGGTGAAGTCAGCCGGGGCACTCTCTTCCCGACCCATTCCCATGATTTTCTGGAAGCCGCCGTCCTGGCTCCGGCCATCCTTACACAGGACATCGAGGAGGTGCACCCCATCCGGTGTCCCCTGGATGTCCTTGCCCAGATCATCCTCTCCATGGTCGGCATTCAGGTGTGGGACATCGACGCCCTGTACGCACAGCTCAAGACCAGCGCACCCTACCGTCACCTCAGCAGGCAGCATTTCGACCTGATCCTGAATATGCTGGCGGGTCGCTACGCAGACACCCGGATTCGCGACCTCAGACCCCGCGTTTCCATCGACCGATTGGACAACACCGTGGCTGCCAAAAAAGGTGCCCTCCTGGCCCTCTACACCTCGGGCGGCATGATTCCAGACAGGGGCTACTTCCACCTCCGGCATCACGATTCCGGCTCCCGCATCGGCGAGCTGGACGAAGAATTCGTCTGGGAAGCCTCGGTGGGACAGACGTTCACCCTGGGCACACAAAATTGGAAGATTCAGCGCATTACCCACAACGATGTCTTCGTCGTACCCGGAAGCCCTACAGCCGGAGCAACACCGTTCTGGAAGGGCGAGAGCTTCGACCGCGATTTTCACTACTCCCGGAAGATCTCCGATTTTCTGGAGACATCCGATGAACGGCTCGACGATCCGGAATTCCCGAAAACCCTGCAAGACGACCATTGCATGGACGAGAGGAGTGCGGATCGACTGATCCACTATTTGAAGAGACAGCGGGAATTCACGGATTCCTCCCTGCCCCATAGGCACCATCTGCTCGTCGAGCATGTCAGCAGCGGCCCCGGCGGCGTGCCCGGCCATCAAGTCGTCCTCCACACGGTGTGGGGCGGTCGTGTAAACCGTCCCTTTGCCATGGCCCTGGCCGCGGCCTGGGAGACGCGGTACCATCAGCACCTGGAAGTCTATTCCGGGAACGACTGCATCGTCCTGCTTCTACCCCATGATACGGACGGCGATGAACTGATCTCCCTGGTGACGGGAAAAACCGTCGAATCCCTCCTCAGGAAACACCTGGAAGGCTCTGGGTTTTTTGGCGCCCGATTCCGAGAAAGCGCCGGAAGGGCACTCCTTATCACAAGATCCTCTATGAATCGGCGCACACCTCTCTGGATGAGCCGATTGCGGTCCCAGAAACTCCTTAATACCGTCATGCAGTATGACGATTTTCCCATCCTGCTGGAAGCCTGGCGCACATGCCTGCAGGATCATTTTGACCTGGATGCCCTCCGACTGATTTTGACCGAGATCGAGTCGGGCATTATCCACATATCCGAAGCCTTCACAACCCACCCCAGCCCCATGGCCCAGGATATCACCTGGCGGCAGATCAACGAGTACATGTATGCCAGCGATGCGCTGGATTCTGCAGAGACATCTCGACTGCGGGGTGATCTCCTCCGGGATGTCGTGTTGACACCCGGCCTGCGACCCACGATCTCTGCGGATACCGTCGCGCGTTTCCTGCAGAAGCGCCAGAGGCTTTTTCCGGGATACGCTCCTTCCACGGCCCGCGACCTGGTGGATTGGGTCAAGGAGCGACTCCTCATTCCCCAGACCGAGTGGAACGCGCTCATGCAGGCCCTTCAGAGAGATCACCCCGACGAAGCTCGGGAGGTTCGAGAATCCGCGTTGCCCAAACTCGTTAAGATTCTTCCTGGCTCAGCGCGGGAACCTTTGTTTGTTTCCTTGGAAGAGCTGGGACGGATTGTATCGATTTTGTACGAAGGCCCGGATCGCGTCCGGATGGAAGCGATGGACTCCAAGCAGACAACGTTCGGCTTAAGCGAGAAATCCAGCGTAATCCCTAATGAGGACGAGGAGTCTTTGCGAACAGACCTCATCGGACAGTGGCTCCAGTTCTACGGTCCGAAATCGGCGGCTTTCATACAGGAAACCCTGGGTATCGAAAAGCCGGTTCTTGCGTTGTCCCTGGAAGACCTGTCCGACGCCCAGCGAATCATCTCCGGTCGATTGGTCACAGACAGGCCGGAAGACGATATCTGTGACGCAGAGAATTTTGAAATCCTCCTGAGAATGGCGCGGTCGGAAGCCGTCCCTTCCTTCGAACCTCTGGCTATCCAACGTCTCCCCCTCTCCCTGGCCGCCTATCAGGGACTGGTCGATACCCAGCAGGATATTGATGGGCTGTTTCGGCGCATCGAGCAACTCCGGTGCTACGGGGCACCGGCCGCTGCATGGGAGGCGGACATCCTGCCTGCACGTCTGCATCCCTACAACGCGACGTGGCTGGATACGATCCTGCATGAAGGAGACTTGCGGTGGATCGGAAGTGAAAAGCAGAACGTGTGCTTCTGCTTCGAATCAGACTTTGACCTGATGCAATGTGAAGTCGATGCGCCCCCCTCCGGTGAAACCATGGATCAGGATGAGACTGGAGATGATTCGGGACAGAAAAAGGAATCGGAGGATGTGGATCGGCTGTTCAAGGACCCATCCGGCCGGTACGACTTCTCCACACTCCTTCAGATCACGGGCAACCGGCCTTCCCATCTGTCCGACCGACTCTGGAACGGCGTATGGCAGGGACGCATCACCAGCGATGCCTTCTCGGCCCTGCGGAAGGGCATCGTCACACGGTTCAAACTGCCCGAACTCACCCACATGGACAGACGAATGCACATCCGGAGCCGGCGAAGCGGGAGTCGGGCTCGGTTTTCCCAGTGGAAGGGATCGCTGCCCTATGCCGGCAATTGGTTCCTCGTTGATAGACCTTCCTTGGACGACGATCTCTTGTCCGTCGAGGAACGGAATAAGGATCGCGTCCGGGTCCTCCTCGACCGGTACGGCATACTCTTCCGGGAATTGCTTCAAAGGGAGTCGTATCCGTTTCAATGGCCGAGGGTGTTTCGATCACTCCGTCTGATGGAGCTCTCCGGTGAAATCCTCTCCGGCTACTTCTTTCAAAACATCCCCGGCCCCCAGTTTATCTCTCCCAGGGCATTTCGTATGCTGCAAAAGAAGATGCCGTCGGACACTGTCTGGTGGATGAACGCTACCGACCCTGCTTCCTGCTGCGGCCTGCCCATAGACGGGCTCAGAGGAAACCTGCCCCGTCGAGTGGACAGCACCCATATCGTCTATCGCGGTGATAACCTCGTCCTCCTATCGATGAAGCACGGTAAAGAGCTCACGTTTCGTGTTCCCCCGAACGACGACCGCATCCAGGAATACCTGATTGTGTTGAATCATCTGCTTTCCAGAACTTTCCGACCCAGACGGCGCATCACCGTCGAGATCATCAACGGGGAACCGGCCGCAAAGAGTGAGTACGCGGATGTGTTGCGAACTCACTTTGAAACCATGGTGGATTACAAGAACATTACACTGTATCGAAACGTGGAGGGATAAGCGATGAACGCCGGAGAAAATTATATCGTTCGGCCTCAGATGCAGCTTGCCGATTTTACACGGCGCGGCCAGGGCATGGACGGACAAGGTCTCAGGCAGATAAAAAAATGCCTCCGTACGCTCCACAACCTGGAATTGATGGCTAAGACGATCTACGCGTTCCAGATGACGAGAAAAAAAGACGACCTCAACCTTCAACTCATCTCTGCCATGGCCAACGAGATGACCCATTACCAGGATTTCCAGATCAAGCTCTACGAATACGGCTTTCGTCCCTCAAAATTCCGGTGGGTCTGGTGGTTTGTCGGTGTTTTCTTTGGCCTAGGCTCCCGGGTGTTAGGGAGAAAAACGATCCTAAAGACAGGAATCTGGGCGGAAAAAAAAGCCGTACATCATTACGGCGAACTCTTGAAGGTCGACTGGGACGATGAAACACGGAGTGTGATCGAGAAAGACCGTCATGACGAAGAGATTCATATCAGGCATTGGCAGGCCTTCCTCCAGGAATGATGCGTGAGATCTCCGGATGATCAACGACATCGCGACGAAGATTTCCCTCATCGAATCGCGGTTGAAAAAAGCGAACGCTCTGTTGGAGTCTTGTCGGGTCTGTCCCAGAGGCTGCGGCGTCAACCGGTTGAAAAACGAGACCGGCTTCTGCGATATGGGCGCCAATCCGGTGGTCTCCTCGGACAACCTGCATCACGGTGAAGAACCACCCATCTCCGGCTACCGGGGCTCTGGGACCATCTTTCTAACGGGCTGTAACCTGGGCTGTGTTTTCTGCCAGAACTATCCCATCAGCCATCTGGGTCATGGGAATCCCGTGTCCGTAGAAGGATTGGCCGACATGATGCTGCGTCTTCAAAAGCGCGGTGCCCACAACATCAACTTCGTCACGCCCACCCATTTCGCACCCCAGCTCATGGAGGCCCTACTCCTCGCCTACAAAAAGGGTCTGGAGATTCCCATCGTGTACAACTGTGGCGGGTATGAATCCATGGAGATGCTCCGTCTTTGGAATGGAATCGTCGATATCTACATGCCCGACATGAAATACAGCGATTCGGGTATGGCCGAGAGATACTCTTCGGCAGGGAATTACCCCGAAGTGAACCGGGAGGCGGTTCTTGAAATGGCACGCCAGGTCGGTGATCTCGTGATCGACGACGAGGGCATCGCCCGGCAGGGCCTGTTGATCCGTCATCTGGTTCTACCGGAAGATGTTTCGGGAACGCGGGATATTCTCCGTTTTATCTCCGAAGAGATCTCCACCGAAACGTATATCAGCCTGATGAGTCAGTACTTTCCCGCTTATGAGGCCGTAGACAGTCCGCCCATGAACAGGGGAATCACGCCGGATGAATACGCAAGAGCCAAGGACTTTCTGGAATTTCACGGTTTGAATAGGGGTTGGGTGCAAGGTGAATCGTGATGCTCTGTACTTAATTTTGGAAAAAAGACTTGACAACTACGATTTTATGTTTTATATTTAAGTAGTAACTTAATTACTTAATTTATAAGATACGTTTATCATGAAACCAAATCCGGCAGAAATATTCAAGGTCCTGGGCGTAAATACAAGGATACGAATTCTCGAACTTTTAAAAACAGAGGGTCCTGTGGGTGCGAATTATATTGCGGATCAACTGGGAATAACGCCAGCCGCAGCATCACAGCACCTAAAAATACTGAAGCATGCCGGTCTTGTTAGAAGTGAACGAAAGGGATTTCGTATCCCCTATTCCATCGATGAAGAGGCCATGGGGAATTGTCATGACGCTTTATCCGAGGTATGCAGATGCCACTGTCA
>CAZTKR010000142.1:0-9508 GCA_964614115.1 uncultured bacterium
AAATTCTACACCAAGTTCTTGAATTTTAAGGAACATATCGGGATGTCGATCCACGACACTCGCTGTGACGGGCAGTGTTGGTACGACATCATAGTCTTTCATTAATCCTACAAAATCGTATAAATAACGACGAAACCGTTTTCCACTAATTCCATAGCGCCAGAAAACATTGAATATCCTGGAAAGCGATTGATTCCATGACCGAATTCTAAGCCTGCTGTTCATCTGGGCCGCTCGTTTTTTGTTCTTTTCGATTATTGATATCATTCGGTGGCGGCCTTCCTTTTCCTGTTTCTGCGAATACCGTTGAGAATGATCTTTGTTTTTGCTTTTGGATACCCATTCTCATTACAGAGCCAATCGTAGGTCATCTCCAGACCCTTGGTCAGCGTGACCATCGGCGACCATCGAAGGACACGGCGTATCTTCTCGATGTTCAACACACGGCGACGAATGTTATCGATGTCTCGTTTATCGATATATGCCGGTGAAATGGGGGTATCCGTCACATCGGACATCAGCGTTGTGAGTTCGTTCACGCTTGTCTCAATGCCGGACGCCACGTTAAAAACCTCTCCTTCGGATTTCGGACTGACGGCTGCAAGCAGTGTAGCCTCTACAACATCCGAGACATACGTAAAATCCCGTGTTTGCTCACCGTCTCCATGCACATGAGGAGCTTTCCCTTGCATCAAACGATCGAAGAACCGTGAGATCACCCCGCAGTAGGGATTTAATGGCGATTGATTCCGGCCGTATACATTCGAGTACCGCAGTACGGTGACCGGAACACCGTACGATTCATAGAATGCAGAGCAATAGTTTTCTCCCGACAATTTGCTGGCCGCATACGGATTCAGTGCACTGATGCGGTCGTCCTCGTTGATGGGCAGATACCTGGGATTCCCGTAGATCGAAGCCGACGATGTATACACAATACGCTCCACGCCGTATGTCTTTGCCGCCTGCAACACGTTGAACATGCCGCCGGTATTCACCTGAAAATCCAGCAAGGGCGACACAGTGGATACGATGATGTTGCGGACGGCGAGGTTGAACACGTAATCGGCGTTCTTCACCAGACCTGCCACCAGTTCGTAATCTGTAACAGTGCCTTCAATAAACCGGATTTCCTTCAGGCTCTGGATGTTTTCCCGTCGTCCGGTAAACAAATCATCCAAAACCGTGACAATGGCTCCCTCTCCCACAAGCTTGTCTACAAGGTTGGAACCCACAAAGCCGGCTCCCCCGGTAACAAGGACTTTCGTGTCCTTAAACCGCATGTTTGCACCTTTCTTTGACTTGTGGTTGTTCATCTTTTTTACCTCCTATCGTGCATCCTTCATTCCGATGACAAAAGGAATCGTCATCAGAATAATTTTAAAATCCAGACTCAAACACCAATGATCCACATACCAAAGATCGTACAGTATGGATTCTTCATAGTTTTTAGGTGTACATCGCAAGTTTAATTTTGACCACCCCGTGAGTCCGGGTTTCACACTCAGGCGACGTCTATACCATTCTTTGTACTCCTCGACTTCATAAATGGGATGAGGCCGGGGACCCACCAGAGTCATATCTCCTTTGAATATATTGATCAACTGAGGCAGCTCATCCAAACTGGTCGCTCTCAGGAATCTTCCCACCGGTGTTATTCGGCTTTCCACATGATCGATGTATTTCGTCAATAAGTCCACACGACTCTCGGTCTCGCTGCCTTCCCGCAATAGGTACTGGATATACTGCTGATGGTCTTCCACCGAATTTTCTTGATACATCGTCCTGAATTTCCATATTCGAAAAGTCCTCCCCTTGTATCCGACACGGTCCTGCTTGAAAAAGATAGGCCCAGACGACGTTATCTTGATTAAACAAGCAAAGAGAATAAAGAGCGGTATGCAGATAATCAACAAGACTCCGGAAAATAAAATATCGACACCCCGCTTTACAAAAATGCGCCACGCCAGAATGAGGGCATCTCCTAAATGATTTTCTACCAACGATTCGCCTGCCAGCGCCACGTTACTAAAGGATGCCAGAATCCTGTTTTCTATCGATGAGCTCAGATGTCGTATCATCTTCGGAAACATGTATAACCCCGAATATGTTTACACGAACCGATAACCCAATCCATGTATTGTTTGTATGTATTGAGACGGCCGATTCTGCTCCCCCAGCTTCTCTCTCAACCGTTTCACATGCACGTCGA
The DNA here is from genome assembly GCA_964614115.1 of uncultured bacterium. GTDB lineage: Bacteria > Zhuqueibacterota > QNDG01 > QNDG01 > DSAB01 > CAZTKR01. The sequence goes on from CAZTKR010000142.1 coordinate 2,213, forward strand.
CCGTTCGATTGGTCACGTACGTGTTTTCCCCCCACACTTTGTTCAGTATTTCATCACGGGTAAAGACATAATCCCGCTTCGAAGCCAGAAGATAGAGCAGCTTGAACTGTGTATAGGTCATGTCGATCAGCTTGCCGTTCTTTCTGACCTCGTGAGTATCCAGATCGATGGTTATATCCTTGACCTGAATTCTGCGGGGTGCATGATCAACGAGATCGATCCGACGCACGAGCGCTTTGACCTTCGCCACCAGTTCACCAATTTCCGGGGGCTGGGTCAGGCAATCATCGGCTCCTTCTTCCAGGGCATGTATACGCTCCTCGGCTTTTTTACTGCGAGAAAGCAGCACAAGACCGGTCTTTCGACAGTTCTCTCGTATGACTTGGGTGATTTCGTGCATCGCCCCGTTCGTCAAATCCCAATCGACGATCATCGCATCGGGACTTTCTTTCTTGAGAAAGCTGATCATCTGATCTGAATCATCGGTGCGTATGACTTGGAAGTTCGCCCGGATGAATGCTCCCTCGATTCGATCGCCGATCTTCGATTGACCAATCAGCAACAACACTTTCTTCGGATCCATTGCACATCCTTCTTTTTGTTAGTCTCCCTTACCAGGAAAGATGTCACTATCCGAAGACAGCCTATGCAATCGACATACCAGGAAATGAAAAATTAGTGAATGTCTAATGAAATCAATTAATTAACGATGGTCATATTTATGTGGTGGGCTTAATAATATTTACAAAACGGCAATATTTGCCTACGGTTCATGGGCATATTTTGCAATCCTGTCATAATTATGTCATTTCTGGATTTTTAAATATAAGGCGGGATACGCATTCAGGAATAAATATAGATCCGCGGGTGGGATTTTGAAGGAATGCCCTTCTACACTTGAATAGCCCAGGGATAGTATTGATACGCTGTGTCGTACATCGACAGAATATTCACGATGGGTGCGTCGGTTTGAATGTATGTGTGTCCCGGGCCGAAGATATAACCTCCATCTTTTCCGAGTATATCGATGAGACGTTTTACCTCATCAACCACACGTGCGTGGGTTTCCCTGCAAAGCACATGCTGGAGGTCCATACCGCCGTAGAAGGTGATATCCTCACCGAAATCCCGTTTCAATCCTTCCGGTTCCATGCCTGCAGCACGGATCTGTATCGGCTCCAGCATATCCACACCGGCGTCTATGATCATGGGCAGGAGAGGCCGAACGGCCCCACATACGTGGAGCAGGAACTTCTTGTCGTGCTTATGAACAGTCTCTGCGATTTCTGTAAGGTAGGGCATGATAAATTCCCGGAATGCGGCTGGACTGAAAAGCGGCCCCCGCTGGGAACAGTAATCGTCGGCCATGTAGACAATATCGATTCCATCGCCGAACGTTTCGAGCATCTGTTTCAAGTAGGCGATGCTTATTTCCGAGATGGATCTAATTAAACACTGGGCGTACGATTTCCTCTCGGCAAAATCGACCATCAAATTTTCGATTCCCCGAACATGCGTGGCGATAAAATAGGCGCCCCATGTGAATACACCGATAATGGCACGGTCTCCGTGCGATTGAATCTCAGCAGGAAAACCGGAAAAATCCAGGGCGTCTTCTATGGGCCAGGGATGATTTTGAATATCGGCCGTACAATCTTTTCCGGCCAACGGACTGAAACAGAGCTGATCGTATACGCCAGAGGAATAGCGCGTCGTTCGTGTTTGATACCCCCATATGGATGTCTTGATCTCTTTGCCATCTTCTGTCTCTGGATAAATAAAATTTTTTGGCAGGATCATCCAAGTGTCTACATGAAGACGATCGAACAGGGCTTCCTTCGTTGCCACATTCAGGTTCCGCATCAAGCTGTCGTAGACTTCTTTCTCAGCATCGAATGTGATGGGTACGCGGTCGGTGGTTTTATGATCAACGGCCGTGAGGACTCTTTCTTTAGACGTCATCATGTGTGAGGACACCGCGATAGGATGAAATTGTTTGTGGTATAAAGATACTTTTGCTGAAAACCCAATTTATCATCGAACGTTATTACAGAATACGATGATCTTATGCTATTCGATAAAAGAACCGTTCCTATAAATCAGTTTTCCATCAGCATATATCTCTCCCCCATCGCGCATATCCTTGAGCATATCCCAATGCACGGCAGACATATTCTTCGTCCCGCACTGGGGTATTCCCATACCCACGGCAACATGGACGGTGCCTCCCATTTTTTCATCCAGGAGCATGTTCTTGGTGAAGCGGTCGATGTTCTCGTTGGTTCCCACGGCGATCTCACCAACGTAGCGAGCGCCTTCATCCGTTTCCAGCAGTGTATTCAACAATGTTTCGCCCTTGGCGGCTCGCGTTTCCACCACCCGGCCTTTCTCGAATCGTAAGAAAATATCCTCGATCTCTTCCCCCTGATAAATACCGGGAAAGGTAAACCGGATGGTTCCCTCCACCGAATCTTCGATGGGACTCGTACATACTTCGCCGTCAGGAAAGTTATTCTTTCCATCGGCATTCAACCATGTGCGTCCTTCACAGCGAAAACGCAAATCCGTATCCTGACCCACATAGCGCATCTCCTTCGCCTTGTTTAGGCGACGACATAACCTTTCTTGCCAGTCCGAGAATTGTCGCCAGTACGCGACGGGATCATCATCGTCCAAATGCATGCATGAAAATAAAAAGTCTGCATACTCATCCAGGGACATGCGCGCTTCCTGGGCAAGGGCTGTGGAAGGGAAGGCCGTTCCGACCCATCGCAGCTTGCCCTCGTTCCAGCGCTTGAACACCGCTTCAAAGAGCGGCTTCTGTGCCATGGTCGTTTTCTGCTTCTTTTTCGGATTGACGGACGTCAGAGCATACGGATTGAAATTGGGCAGAACGTTGATCAAGGCGTCCGCATGTTCCATCTCGTACAAGTCAAAGGGATTCGTATACGCCAACTGATGATCCTCGGCCAGAGAGTAAAAAAGATACTCCTGATCCTGGAATTGAATGTGCACCCGGGGATGCGCTCCGGCTCGAATAACCTCCCGGTAAATCTCTCTCAGGAGAGGTTCCGAAACCGTCGTTCCGTGAATGCAAACGTTGTCGTTCTTTTTCACATCCACCGAATACTCCACCAGTAAACGTGCCAGTTTGGCGATACGGGGATCGGGTTTCATGCATACCTCCTACGATTCTGCGATATCGATCAGTCATGTTATTCTACGAAAAGAGAAGGTGATTGTTCAGAATTCAAAAGGATGGTACTGCCTCGGAGGTTTTCGCATTGGACGTATTCAGCATCGCCAGGACGTCCGACTCAATACTTAGCTATCGTCGGGCCTAGGACGGCCACCATATCGGAGATACTCTCTATGGTGGCATTGGCGCATTGAACTTCCCGCGTTCCCTCGATTTGACTGGTCTCCACATTAACCAGTTTTGCGGTGATGATCAGAAGACTGCCCAGTTTATTGATACTGCCCAGGAGGATGAATTCGGCATTCAGGTGCTTCCCAACTTCAACGGCATCGGAGGTCGTAATCCCGGACATCTGATACTGAAGTTCATTCAATACGTGCTGGATTTGGTTCCGTTCGACGAGTTCGACGAACGGGCTATTGCCTAATTTTCCCTCCAGCAGATAAGAGGTCGTTCTGGCGATGTCCTCACTCAATCCCGGACTGTCGAAGGTCAGGACAGCGAGTCGTTTTCTGTCCCCGAACCGGATCAAGGGTTCGTCGGGTGTGGTGATCTTGATGGAGGCTCCGAATCCGCTGGTACCGGTTGACCGTACGGTTTGATCCGAGGCAAACCGCTGATACCCGTCGATTCCCGACATTTTCCATACGTTCACATAGCTCCGCATGGAACTACCGGGATCCTTGTATGCAACTGCCAGCCAACGGCCGTCCTCCGACATTTGAATGGCGGTTATGTTTCCATCGATGAGATAATTAAAAGCGATTAGGCCATTCTGAATGTTCCAGAAGGAAATTTCGTTTTTCTGGAGTGTAGAGTTATCGGTAACCGCGTAGTTCTTATCCGGAGATATGGTGAAAAAATCGATGTCTTTCTTGTTCCCGCTCATGGTTTCGATTTCGGCGCCGGTTTTCCAATCGTAGAACGACAGGTTGTACTGAAATATCATGCGCCGCCCGCCTTTGGCGAGCGCGTGTTCCTGGATACCGATTCCCACAAACTGTCGGTCAAAACTGAACGCGCACGATTTAACGTCGATGCCGGAACTCTTCATCGTGCGCGCTTCGATGCTCATCTTTCGAATCATTTGCCGTGTATTGGCATTCCATACGATGATGTTCCTATCTTCACCGACGGACAAAAGTTGATCTCCGTTGATGCTGAAGGCCGCGCCGATGACGTCTTTCCCATGCCCCTTGAGCTTTCCCTTTAGTGTACCCAGGGGGAATTCCCAGATAAAAATCTCCCGCTTATCACCCGACCCTGCCAGGAAACGGTCGTCCGGCGATAAATCGAGCATGGATACAGAGGAACGGAAGTCGGTGATGGTCTTTTTCACTTGCCCGGAGTATAGATCCCAGACGACGATCTTTCCATCCTGCCCACCCGACGTTATCGTTCGATTCTTCGAATCGAATACGAGATGGTTGATCTGACTCCGGTGTTCTTTCAATTCGTGCAATCGTTCTCCGGCCTCGACATCCCAGACAGTGACCCGTCCGCGACTATCACCGAATGCCATGAATCGCCCGTCCTTGCTGAGTTGAATACAGGCTACCTGCTCGGAGGAGACAGGAATCTGATGCTCCAGGTACAGTGAAAATTGGCCGAACGCTCTCTGTACGACGAAGAAAAACAACAATCCTTTCCACAGATACTTCATCGTGTGGACTCCTTCAATGCAACATGGTCGTTGTTCAGATGGTATTTATGCGGATGCCTCCTAAAAAATAAATGAAAGGCCGGTCATAATCAGCAGTATGCCGCCCTCGGCGTCTTCAGAAAGGGAGAATCCGTAGAGTCCCTGGGTGTTGAGAGACGCATACTCGTTGAAGAAATTCTTGAAACCAAGCCCGAAGGTTACGAATGAAAAATCCGAGAACTCGGCGTTCTCAGGAATATCGAAACGTGACTGATAGAACTGCCCCGTTATGTACGGAATGAGTTTCGAGGTCGTCGAGAAATTATAGGTAAAAAATACGGAGCCACTCCAGTTCGTTTCGACCGCGGGATCCCCGTCCTCATCCTGACCCGTCGTAAAGGATAATGTCGGGGCTACTCCCAATAGTAAATGTGGAGTGATGTATTTTCCATAACTGAGCTGAAAGGAACCCGTGCCGTTGGGATCGACATCCTCCCCGACCATGGTTGAATAATATCCCATGAAGCTGATTTCGGTATCACCCTGTTCGATCTGCGCCTGAGCGGACGTATAAATCATAAGCAGTGCAATAAAGGTTAAAATCTGTTTCATCTCTGATCCTCCTCTTTTAATGAACAGACTCATCTCCTATCCATTATAAACGATTGTATCAAACAAATCAAGTGAAAAAAATTGAAAACATATTTCTTTCTATTTCGTATAATACGGTCAGAGTGAGGTGTTTTATTGAATTTCTGAGGTGGGAGAGATATTGAAGAACCCGAAATCAAACGAGGCTGCCATGAGTCTGAGAGACATACTCAAAAAGCTGGTGGATGAAAAAACACCGGTCTTACTGCATGATGGTGCGCAGGACTGGGAGGCGAGCGATCTCCTTTCAAACCTATCTGAACCTATCCTGAAGACCTCGGCACACATGCAGGCAGGTCTCTACATCGCTGAAATCAACGACAGAGGCTACCTGGGACGGATTTTGTACCGTGTCAAAGAGAAGTAAACATCGACAATAGTATTCGTACCGCTTATTGAAAATACATATTTTCGATTAAGCAGTGCTACCTTTCATTGGTATAGCACTGCTTTTTTTATTTCCCAAATCGTGCATATTTAATGTAAAATAAAGAATTTAAAGAGATGGAAGCCGTATCATGCCGTTGGTTGGAGGCATGACGTTGAATGCCAGACGAAGAACGGCGGAAATTATCATTCGAAAAATGACTATTTTTTCTTGGGATTTAGAAGAGGTTGTAATATTTAAAAACCAATCAGGAGAAGATAGACATAAACGCACGGGCCGACGAGAATGGGACTGTCGAAACGATCTAAAAAACCGCCGTGCCCCGGTAGGATGCTGGATGAATCTTTGACGCCGGCGTCACGTTTGTATAAAGATTCGATGAGGTCGCTTATCTGTCCGAGTATGCCGACAATTAAGCCAATCACCATGCTATCGATAGTGGAGAGTGAAGGAATAAAGATATAGTGGAGTCCGACGGCTGCGATAATCCCTACAAAAAATCCTGCGATGGCTCCTTCCCATGTTTTGTTGGGACTGACTCGCTTGAATAACGGATGTTTGCCAAATCGAGAGCCATAGAAATAAGCGACTGTATCACAAATCCAGATGGTCGAAAAGATCAGTATGACCAACCAGCCTCCCATTCTGTAATTCGAACCGGACCGAACGGGTAATTCACGTATCAGTATCAGGGATGAAAGAAGGGATATATAAAGGAGACCGAAAAGGGTAATGGCGGCATTGGCCAGAGCGTTGGGCTTTCCACGAAACAGCTCGAGCAAAAGAATCGAGAACAAGATGGCACTAAGAAGCTCGGTCATCCACCGGCCGTGAGAAAAGTACAGTGCTGAGCTGATGGCCAGTACGGATAAAATACCCAGGAATTTTAAAGGAGAGAATCCCTTCTGCTCTGCCAGGTTGTAGAACTCCCACAGAGCCATAACAAGGATGATGTCCACTAAAACAAGGAAGGCTGCTCTCCCCCAGAGTATCACTCCGAATATCACAGGAATCGTGATCGCAGCAACGCTAACCCGCTTTCCTAATTCACCGTATCGTATTTGTTTCATTCGATTAATTGTATTTTGGTAGTCTGCGAGGTTGTCTCATTCGATGTATTGTCCGTTACAGATACAGTCAGCTGAGCGATACCGACTGGGAGTTTGCCTAAATCCAGTGACAGGTATTCGATCACTTCCGTGTCGTTCTTCACCTGCTGATACGACGTGGATATCCCCATCTTTTTCTGACCTCCAAAAAGCCGTCCAATAGCCCCGATCGTCCTGGATAAGAAGCTCCGTTTATACTCCATCATATCGACCGTATGGGTGATCGTATAATCCGTATTCCCCGATTCGTTATATTTGAGATTGTATATCTCGAAATAAAGATAAACGGGCCTTTTTCTCCGTATTG
>CAZTKR010000143.1:0-9351 GCA_964614115.1 uncultured bacterium
TCCAAAGGTTGGGTTCGTCATCACCAACATGAGTGCCCAGTATTATTACTCCAAGCATGTTGCCCTGCCCGCACGAACCATCCAGGCTACAGTGATGGAAATGCAATACCCCATCAACCGGGAGGATGTGAAGGCCATCGGTATGGGCAATGCCCAGATGGCGGGCGGGCACACGTTCAACGCCATGATGTACAACCCCGCCCTCCTGGGGAAGACGCAAAACAGGATCGAATGCTTCGGCCTCTACGCCGGCATGCCCGGTGAAACTTTCGATGCGGTATCCTATTTGAGCAATCATATGGACGAATTCACCGAGGCCATCTCGTTGAATCAGGTGTGGGACGGTGTGAACGCTTTTTTTGAAACAGGGGCCACGAATGAAGAGCGGCTGGCTGCGCTGCAGGATGTCCAGGACGGAATGCAGTTTACCATCGACTTGTTCTCCGAAGTGACCGGCACATACGACGATCCCAAGAAGCACGGAATCGGCCTGCTTCCGGCCATCAGTGTTCAATGGGGCAGGCTCGGATTTTCTTTGTATGGATTTGGCTACTCGGGCCTATTGGTCCAGCAGAGCCCCACCCTGGAAGCCTTGCTGGATGTGGAGATACCCAGCAATCTGGACAATCCCATCCGTACGGCCAAGGCCATAGCCGAAGTCATGGGCATTCTGGGAACGGTGGTCATCGATGGAGGACAGACGTTCAGCGACGAAGTCTTCCCGATGGCTTTTTACGTCTCTTATTTCGACATCGTCGGTGCTGTCGGGTACGCTTATCCGGTACTGAAAGATTTGAATATAGGGGCGAATCTGAAAATCGTCAACCGCCGTTTTTCCACGGATCGCATTCCGGTGATCGACTACGATACCATCCTCCAGGATGCGTGGGACAATCTCAAAGCCAGCGTCACCGGTGTGACGTTCGATCTGGGAGCCCATTACCGGTCTCCCATCGGAACCGAGTTGGGCCTGTCCGTCCAGAATGTGCTGCCGGTTAAAGAAATCGAGCGGAGCATCGATCTCAACTTTTCTTTCCCGCAAATCACATACGACCATGACGAGAACGGCCAATATATCACCAACGCTCAGGGGGACACGGCCCTGGTCAGCACGTACCGAAAAGTACAGATAAACAGGCCTATCGCACTGATGCTTCCGTTCATCGCCAGCATCGGAGTATCCCATCCCATCACATCCTGCTGGGACGTTGCGTTGGATTGGGTCGACATCTTCGAAAAAGACACCCGGTATGAAAAAACGATGGATCGACTTCGCATCGGCATGGAGTATAGATACGGAATATGGAGAGAAAAGCTGACGGTTGCACCCCGAATCGGAATGGCCGATCAGCATATAACTCTCGGGCTGGGCCTGAATCTGTTCGATATCGCACAGATCGACGGCGCGTATGCCTACGACCGGTTCGTCCGCGATTTTTCCTATTTTGCACAAGTCAAGTTCGGCTGGTAGGAAGTAAGACGATAAATATCAAATTTGATGTATAAGTTTGCAGGATATCACCTGATATCCTGAATTGGACCTTATGTCCATTCACTCATCGATAGAGGAGCAAACAATCCCATGTCCCAGCCATTGCTGACAGATTCGACCCAGGTCTTTGTCTTTCTCATCCTTATCATCGGTCTGGTATACTGGCTCAGTCAGAAGCGCGCTTTGGCGAAGTTCTTCCGGTATCTCACGCCCGTGCTGTGGATTTATTTTCTTCCCATGCTGGCCACCACATTCGGACTGATCCCATCCGACTCGCCGGTCTATGCCTGGATTCGGCGCCATATGCTCCCCGCGGCTCTGATTCTCCTTCTGCTCTCGGCAAACCTGCCGACCATCGCACGGTTGGGCGGAAGGGCCATCCTGACGATGCTGGCGGGTACACTGGGTATCGTCATCGGCGGACCCATCGTGGTTCTGCTGTTCAAAAACAGCCTGCCCGAAGAGGCCTGGAAGGGCATTGCCGCTCTCGCTGGTAGCTGGATCGGAGGCAGCCACAACATGGTGGCCATTTCCGAAAGCGTACAGACACCCGAGACATTGCTGGGGCCCGTCATCGTCGTGGACACCGTCGTCGCCTACGGTTGGATGGGCGTTGTCATCGCCCTCTCCGCACTGCAGGATCGTTTCGACCGTTGGGTTGGGGCTAACCGGGAAATCATCGATGACATCAATCAGCGCATGCAGGAGGTTCAGGAACAAGAGAAAAGAACCTTGAAATTCACAGACCTGACCATGATGATGACACTGGCCTTCGGAGGAGGTTATGTGTGCCTGGCCGTCGGCGAGCTCATGCCTCCGTTGGGAGAAGTACTGACATCCTTCGCCTGGACTGTGATTCTCGTGACGACGCTGGGTCTGGTGCTCTCTTTTACAAAACTGTCGAACCTACAACATGCCGGGTCCACGCATGTCGGCAACTTTTTTCTTTTTATGCTCCTGGCTTCCATCGGTGCCCGGGCGGACATGAAGGCCGTCCTCCAGGTACCCGCGTTCGTGCTCTTGGGTATCGTGTGGATTACCATCCATGCCGTGTGCCTCTTTCTGGCAGGCAAACTCCTGAAATCCCCCATGTTCCTCGTGGCTACGTCGAGCCAGGCCAACATCGGCGGGCCGGTAACCGCACCCATCGTAGCCTCTGTATATCAGAGTTCACTGGCGCCGGTGGGACTCCTGATGGCCGTGCTGGGAAGCATCCTGGGCATTTATGCGGGACTTCTCTGCGCCCAGCTCTGCTACTGGGCGGATAAGCTTTTTTAATTTTAACGATACTTATTCGATGACATAGAAAGGGGGATTCAAGAATGCAAACGATGATGAAAATCGTGGATAACGTGGCCGTTATTACCCTGAAAGGCAAACTCATGGGTGGCCCCGAGACCGAAGAATGCCATCGACAGGTCAAAGAGGCCATAGCCCAGGGCATCAACAAGGCAGCCGTTGATTTGTCCGGTGCCGAATGGATCAACAGCAGAGGTATGGGCATGCTCATGGCCTGTTACATCTCTCTGGCAAACCAGGGCGGAGAACTCCGTCTGGCCGGGGAAACGGAAAAAACAAAAAGCCTGCTCCATATGACCAAGCTGAACACCATCTTCAAGAGCTACGAGACCGTAGAGAAAGCCATACACAGTTTCCGCTAACAGATAAGTGATCGCCGGCCATACAGTTTTAACTGCACGGAGTACGCGGTGTAAATGTCATGCATTCCTTCGGATAGTGAAGGCAAATAGGCCGCCCGTGCTTTGATGGCCGTCATCCGTTAATCATCTATCCGATTGTTTACTTCCGCCATTCGATGACCGATCATGCAACGCTAACCTCGTTTCTTCCGACCTGAAAGAACGTTAACTCGATCCTCCCATTCGAATAGACCCTGCCGTTTAAATCACGACGTCCGAGATAAACGTTGGTGATTATACAGAGTATTATCCGATATCAAGGATTTTATTCTTCTGGGAGTCGAACAAACAAATCACCACGATCGAGTAACTAATTTTCCAACCGGTGTTCTACTTTTTACTTGCATATTTGATCGAAAATCATTAGTATTTCTTCCTTAGTATGACGGAACCGGATTCGAGTTCTGTCTACCGTGACCCATGTAGGCTTCCGCAGGAGGAAGTCCGCAGATGTTCTTTTACGTTTTCAGACGCTTTCAGAAAGGAGCACGTGTGAACTCTATAAGCCCGCCTCTCTGCAAGATTCTTCTGTGCCTTCAACTCCTCTTCTTCAGCAATCCTATTTTTAGTCACAATACGAAGCAAATCTCCAAAGAAGAAAAATTCATCATTCATGCATTAAAAACCGATACAACGCCCAACATCGACGGTATTCTCGACGAAGCGCTATGGCAGGCCGTCTCTCCTGCCACGAATTTCATACAAAAACAACCCGATGAAGGCCATCCGGCCACCGAGAATACGGAAGTCAGGGTACTGTACGACAGACACTATCTGTACATCGGGCTGATGTGCTACGACAAAGAACCGTCCAAGATCATCGCCAACGAGAAACGCCGGGATAGTGAGAGCATTCTGGAAAACGATCATGTGATGATCCTGCTGGATACTTATCACGATAGACGAAACGGGTATATATTTGCGACAAACCCTCTTGCCGCTCGACTGGACTATCAGATCAGAAGAGAGGGCATACAGGAAGACGCAAGACCGTTCATGGCCAATCCCAATATCAATCGAGATTGGAACTGCGTATGGGACGTCAAATCCGCCATACTTCCCAACGGCTGGTCAGCCGAAATCACCATACCGCTGTACAGTCTGCGCTATAAAGAACATCCCAGAGAGGGCTGGGGGTTCAACATTTTCCGGAACATTCGTAGAAAAAACGAAGAGTCAACATGGGCACCCCTTCCACGAAATTTGGAATTCCATAAGATTTCCATGGCAGGCACTTTTAAGGGACTCGAGGCATTGGAAAAGGGACTCAAACTCCAACTCAAACCATTTGCCATCTCGAATCGTGTGTATGAAAAAGACGAACAAGGAACCCTTGTATCAGAAACCAACATCGACGGTGGCATCGATATCAAGTACGGGTTGACGTCCAATATTACCGCCGATATGACAGTAAATACGGATTTTTCCCAAGTAGAAGCCGACGATCAGCAAATCAACCTGACCCGCTTCAGCCTGTACTACCCGGAAAAACGCGAATTCTTCCTGGAGAACGCCGCCATATTCAGCGTGGGCGCGCCGGAGGATGCCATGATCTTTTTCAGCCGGCGCATCGGCCTTTCCGAGAAAGGGGACGAAATTCCCCTGCTGGGAGGCATCAAAGTGGCCGGCAAAGCGGGCCGGTTCGATCTGGGTATCATCAACCTGCAAACCAAGGCCAAGGGAGACATTCCCAGCAACAACTTCACCGTTGCCAGGATAAGTCGGGATATACTGAAGCAATCGGCCATCGGAATGATGGTCACGAATCGTCAGTCTTCCGAGTCCGAGAATTACAACCGGGCCATCAGTCTGGACTGCGATTTCGCCTTTGGCGAGAGTTTGAGCCTGGGTGGTTACCTGGCCTTGACCCAGACGCCCGGGCTTGGGGGAAAGAATACGGCTTCCAAGTTCCGATTCCAGTGGACCAGCGATTTCTGGAACATTTACGGACATCTCTTCAACATTCAAGAAAACTTCAACGCTGACATGGGTTTTGTGAAACGTACGGGCATTCGGCGAAGCCAGATGTATTTTGGTTATACACCGGAACCCGCCCTTCCGGGTGTAAAGCGGCTGAATCCCCACGTGAATTTTACGTATACAACCGACCAGGAGAATGTGCTGCTGCTAAGGGAGGAACACGTCCATTTCCAGGTCGATCTCATCAACGGCGGTAATTTCGGCTTCTCCTGGAATGAGAACCACGAATTCGTCGATGTGCCGTTTACCATTCAGGAAAACATCACCATTCCTGTGGGCATCTACACGGATCGTTTCTTGCGGGCCGACCTCTCCACAGACAAGAGCAGGAACCTCTACATCCAAACCCGGTACCGTTGGGGTGCATTCTACGGCGGAAAAAGCAAGGAGTTGGACATCAGCGGCGGATTCCGGCCCATACCCAACCTCAGCGGCGAAATCAGCCTGTTGTATAATGACATCGACCTGCCTCAAGGGGATTTTGTGAACCATCTGCTGATCTCGAAGTTGGCCTACAGTTTTTCAACCCGCTTCTTCCTGATGAGTCTGATCCAGTGGAACGGTGAGACCGACGATGTCAGCCTGAACATGCGGCTCCACTACATCTACCGGCCTGGCAGCGATCTGTACATCGTGTACAACGAAAGGCGCCTCGTAGAAGGCATGGATATCGGCATTCAGGATCGGACGATTGCCATAAAATTGAACTATCTGTTCAACATGTGAGATTTGACGATTGGATGTTGGACGGCTTTAACAACTTATTGCTATTTTCATATTCACAATCATTATGATGAAAATCGACGACACCGATTTCCAAACGATGTGTTACCATCGTAGATATCAGAGAATTTTATCGAATTATTCCCTTTTGCAGTTTATTTCTTGACTTATACCCCATTTTTACCTATAATAGAGTATTAGTTATTTAAGCACAATTATCAATATTTCCCATTCATCTCATCCATTCTCGCAGACGAAACCGGTGTGAGACGACATTTGTCGTCTGCATGTGTTTGATACGTGAGGAAATTGAAACCAGACCATCGGGTGTCTCCATTTTCTCTGGTATCGTCCTGACCGAGGAAAAGAAAATGAAGAGAAAACCATCCCTCGCATTCATGGTCTTTTTTGTCTTCTTGGCGCTAAAGACAGATGCCCACGCCGCATCATACGGAGAGGTCCCTGCTTACACGAATCATAACAGATCGGCCACACGGAGTCATATCGAATGTTTCGATTCTCAGGACAGCAACATCGCCATAGTAGGCCAGTGGCCTTACGGCTCGTGCATGGCTGTATGTGTCAATGACGATTATGCCTACATCGGCAACGGCACTGTCATGACGATTCTCGACATATCCGATCCTGCTTCAGCCAAAAAGGTGGGAGAGATAGAAACCCCAAGCGTTGTCTGGGACATTTTTATCGATAATTACATCGCCTATGTGGCCAACGGATCATCGGGTCTCCGTGTGATCGATGTGAGCGACCCAACCCGTCCCACTGAAATCGGACATTATCATTCAAGGGGGTACACGAATACCGTGTGTGTCCACAGACAGATCGCGTACATTAACGGCGGCTCGAATGTACAAATCCTCAACGTGTATGCCCCTGCAGGTCCCGAGAAGATAGGACATATAAATCTGGTCTCGAATGTTTCGGATATCGACGTCAAAGCCGTCGGGTCAAGCACATACATATTTGTGGCAAATATTTCCGACGGTCTCCGGGTGTTCGACGTCACCGATCCTGAAAATCCGGTAGAGGTCGGTTGCATTGAAAACGTGAATCCCGTATATAAGACCATGATTTTAGACGATTATGCCTACGTTGTGGGCTATTCGTATTTATTCATAATGAATGTGAGTGATCCGGAATACATCCAACTCATAAGCGTTCTCCATTGCAGTCACGGCATGGATGAAATCTATGTGTCGGGCGGGTATGCCTATATCGCGGATATCTATTATGGGGGTCTCTGGATCATCGATGTACACAAACCCGACAACCCGAATTTTGTTGCCTATTATATCGACGATATCAGAAATATTGGATGCGATGTTCATGTCAAGGATCAGTATGCTTACATTGCTTGTGATTCTGACGGCCTTTACATTGTGGATGTTTCTGTTCCGCAAAAACCGACAAAAGTATCCTCATTCGACACAGGGTTTTTTTGCAGGAACCTCGTTGTTTTAAACGACTATGCATACGTCATCGGAGGATTAAGGCTTCATATCTACGATCTCAGCACACCCGGGCATCCGCAACCACTGGGTTCCATCGAAGTCAGTGGAAATTATACGACCGATATTCTCGTTTCAGGCCATTATGCCTATTTTACATGCAACGACGGCCTGCACATCATCGATATCAGCGATCCTTATACACCGTCCGAGATCGGCTTCTCTCGTACAGCGAGAGATGCCTGGTCGGTCCGTTTGAAAAACGACTATGCCTACCTGGCGTGCTGGGATGGTCTGCGTGTCATTGATGTGAGCAGCAAGTCGAATCCAGTGGAAATAACGTTCATCGAGACGGAAGATCGTGCGATTGATGTGGAGATTTCTGGGGATCATGCCTTTGTTGTGGCCGTCGGGCGCGAGCCCCATCATCTTTATATTTTCAATATTCAAACACCCGTAAACCCTGCCCTGGCCTGCTCATTCAGCATACCCGGTTATTATATGTACGATGTCCACGTGTCTGGTATGCTTGCCTACGTGGTGTCCATGAGCACCGGTTTACGAATCCTCGATGTGAGCACACCGGACAACCCCGTGGAAATCGGCGCCTATCTTGAAACATTCAGTCTCGCCAGAAATATCACCGTTTCAGGGGATTTTGCCTACATGACCGACGCCCTGAATGGCTTGCGCATCATCGACGTCAGCGACCCTGAATCGCCCTCAGAAATAGATGGTTTTCGCACGCATGCTTACGGACTTTTCGTAGCAGGCAACATGGCCTATGTGACCTGTGGACCTGGCGGATTCTACATCCTCAGGCATGAGGTTGCCGAGGAAACGGACGATATCCCATCGACCATCTCCCTCCTGCAAAACTACCCGAATCCGTTCAACACGTCCACCTGCATCCGGTTCGAGCTTTCCCTTCCGGAGCGAGTCACGTTAACACTTTTCGATACGAACGGCCGTTATGTCGAGACCCTCATCGAGGATGTGCTGTACAACTCCGGAACCCATGGCATCCAATGGACTGCCGGACTACTGCCTACAGGTGTTTATCTGGTTCGTCTGCAAGCCGGGGATTATATGGAAACGAAGAAAATGATATTTTTGAAGTAACCGGTACGATGCGTAAAAACAAAATGCCCGGCACTTCCCACATGCCGGGCACTGTATAACGATAACCTACAAATTCCGATTGTTTGCTAAAGTCGACCGACCTCTCAGTGCATCCACCGGAACGCCAGCATGATATCCAGGATATCGTTGCTCCTGTACGTCAGCTCCCAATCGCCGGTGCGCTCCGCGCCTGGATAGAAGGAGCCCTCTTGTACCAACTCTTCCTTCTTCAATGTGAGCACCATCGTATACGGAGGCTGCATCTTGTAGGGCTTGTATTTCTTGAGATTTTTCAGGGCTTTCTCAACGCCCGCTTTAATCTTTTCCCGGGCCACTTCCGGATGCAGGTTCAGGGCCGCGTTGCCCAGTCCTTTCTTTACAGCGACCGTTTCGACCTCTCCGAACATATCCTTACACTGCCCACAGATGGCCTTGTCTCCGGCCACGAACACCACGGGCACATCGAAATGACCAGCCATGAGGGCGTTGATACCGGCTTCGGGCAGGGAAACGCCGTTGATGGAAACATCGGTAATGCCGCTGCCGCTCATCGTATGCTCCAGCATGGCATTGGGCGTACCGGCCTTGGCATGGTATCCGATGAAGACAACCGCATCGAACGTCTCGTCGATTCCCTCCATCATACTCATGAAACCGCCGGACCAGTCCCGGAGAAGCATAGCGCGTTTATCCAGAAGTTCGGGTAAAATGTTACGAGCACTTCCGTGGGAATCACGGACAAGGATCTCCGTTGCACCCGCTGCGACGGCTCCCTCGATGGCGGCATTCGTCTCCGCCGTCATCCATTTCCGCGCCAGCGGGCGAAGCTCCGGGAACAGGAGCGCGAGACACCGCTCCACTACGT
>CAZTKR010000144.1:0-9324 GCA_964614115.1 uncultured bacterium
TATTATTGAACTTACGAATTTTCAGAGTTCGTGCCTATCGATGGATTTAAAAAAACACTGACGGAAAACACCCCAGTTGTTCGATTTCTAACCATATGGCCTGATTTCATGAATTCCAGAAAATTTTAAGAATTTAATTTTTCTGCTACTTATTAAGGCGTCTAAGAACACCTCCCAACGACGGAGCATATCTTCCTTCAACTGGCCGTCTTCCGTAAAAAACTGCCACGAATGGAGCACTAAAACCAGAACATCCCGAATATTTGGCCAGGTTTGTGAAGGAGACTCAGGCTTGATAGAATCGATCGACGACCACGGATCGAATCCGGGATGCTGGACGATGTGAAATCCCTTCCATTGTATGATAAAGCGATGATGCCATTTGGCCCATAAAAATTGTGGCCACATGGACACGGGTAACAGGTGGTGAGATATCCGGGACAGGCTGATGCCTTCGTACCTAGTGCGAATCTGGTCCAACGCCTGTTTGGACACCGAATCGTACGGAGGAACGAAGAACCGGGCATCGCGCCCGAATGCTTTGAAAAACTGTCCGGCCCCTTCATCCAACCGCCGGGCGACTCGCGATGCATCGTCATCGTCAAATTCTGGCCGTCCATTCTCCAGGCGCTGGTGGGAGAAACCGTGTTGAACGACTTCCACCGATTCTGTCGACTTTAGAAAATCCACCAGCTCTTTGTTCTCCTCCACGGGGAATTGCTCGCCCTTCCCTGCGCGTTGGGGAGGAATAAAACCCTCGTATCCCCCATGGCCATCGGGCGCACTGTCGCTCACCCAGGGCACGACGGCCACATTCAGGGGAATCTCCTCCTTCAGCAGCCTTCGATGAACCGTTTGGAACCGACGGCTTGGTGAAAAATAGCAAATATCATCATCACGTATGATGATAAATCTGGGAGCCATGGTTGACCTGTTTAATCAAATCGGAGAACAGACGCCTGACCGGTGACAATCTGCCCCATGATGGTTTCCATTTTTCTGGCATGCCCGACCCATGTGTATTTTTCCAGCGCGGTTTGACGGGCGTTCTTGGCCACCGTCTCGCGTAAACGGGTATTATCCACAAGACGGAGTACTTTCTGGAGGAATTCTTCCATGTTCTCTGGATCGAAGAGAAAGCCGTTCTTGCCATCCTGGATGATTTCGCAAAGCTGACCCACGGCAGATGCCACCACGGCCTTCTGGGATGACATATACTCGAACACCTTCATCGAAGAAGGATACCAGAAATCGAGCTTGGGATAGGGAGCCAGGACGATATTCATGGCATCGATATACGGCGGCACTTCGCTGTAGGGTACCGTACCCGTCAGGACGATCCTTGTACCGATATCTTTCGCCTCGAACGTCCTTTCCATGACGTCTTTATTCTTACCACCGCCCACGAACAGAAAAGCGACGTCGGACCGGCTTTTCAGGATTTTTCGTGCCATCATCAACAAATTATCCAGACCTTCCCAGCCGAAGAGCGATCCGATCCAGCCGATCACCACTTTGTCCTGGAATCCGTACTGCCGGCGTAAGGCTTTTCCTCCTACGTTCGGCCGGAATTTATCGGGATCGGCACCGTTGGGGATAACCGTGATTTTATCCGGGGGCACGCCCATCTGAACGAGGTAATCCCGCATGATGGTGGAAAGGGCTATCAGGGCATGGCTCACCCGCCAGTTCCATCGCTCGACCCACTCCGGTAGAACGGGCAGCTGCAGCTTGTCCTTACCGCTCATGTGCCGGTGTTCGTAGGCCGTGGGACAGTCCACCTCCAGGACAACGGGTATCCCAAAGAGCCTGGCCGCCAGATTAGCAGAAACATTGTAAAGCTCGCTCCGCAGGAGGAGCACGTCCGGTCTTTCATGGCGCAGAATCCGCATCTCTTGGATAAAATAGCGGATGTTGGACAAAAACCGCCTCACGTCGTGGACGAAATACGAAAACACCTTCTTCAGCAAGCCGCGTACTCGGAGTCGAACCGAATCGCCCTCAATATCCTCGGGCTGGACCGATCTCCAAAAAATCGCAGCATCGTGTCCCAGTGCCCGGAGTCCACTGATGAACCCGATGGCCTTGTTGGCAGAACCGGCCGACACCCCTTGTATATCGTATAAATAACTGAAGTACGTGATTTTCAACAAGCGTCTCCTGATGCACGTTTGCGGCCTTAAAACTAACAAGGAACATCCAAAATGGCAAGTGTTTTTTATCGGATCGACTGGATGATAATTTCCCTTCATACCCTTATATGAATGGGTAAAAGATTGGAGACAGGAATGGGTGTCGACCTCTCCCCTTGCCTCGTTTTAACCACTCGGAAACGATGGAAGGAAAAAGGATTGATACGAACTGACACTTTTGCTTTGTGGTTGAGGTTCGCCTGGTGTATATACATGCGTTTTAAGGCCTTACTTACAAGACTCCCGACGCTTACAATAATAGTGGATGATCCGAGACTTTCTGATACAGTATTGTATAACTCAGGACATTAAAAAATTCGGACAGGCTAGGGAAGACACGATTCTGATGCCCTCACACAAATCATCGTGCAGGGCCATTAATCCACCCGATACGGTGCGTTCCAGTAAAACCGCGTCAAGCCCCGTCCCGTCCCGAACCAGATGTAATCTCCGTCCAGTAAAATCCACCGCACCGAGTTATGCAGGAGGCCGTCTTCTGTCGTGAACCGTCGCCACCGGTTTTCTCGCTTGATATACTTCAGCACACCATCCTCGGTCCCGACCCAGACATCACCGCTATCTGCCAGGATGTTGTAGATCGTGCCGCCCGTGGGATAATGTGTGGCCGGAAATCCCTGCCATTCATGCGTGTGCTTGTCGAGCTTCTCGATGCCGTCGTCGGTGCCAAACCAGACTTCGTTCTCCCATACCGAAGCCGCCGTCACTTCCAGGTCGACCATGCCGCCGTATCCGGGCACGTACTCCCATCGGCCGGTGTCACCGATGTACCGGTAGATCCCACGGTCAGTGGCTGCCCAAACATCGTCCCCGTCAGTTTCCAGAAAATAGATGTGCCTGTGGATGAGTCTCTCATCCCGTACCTTTTCCACGATCATTCCTGGCTGGGAAATCCGGTTGATACCGGCGGTCGTCCCCACCCAGACGGATGTAGGCCCTAGAGTGACACACGTGATTTCGTCATCCCACAGGTTGTTGAACACACTGAACATCCGCCAGGCATCCTTGTCTTTATCGTACCTAGCCAGCCCCTCCAGTGTACCAAACCAGACGAACCTTGTGCCTGCGGCTACGGCCGTCACGATATCGCTCCTGAGCTGTGTGATAAACGGAGCCTCGAAGTACACCCACTCCTCGTTATCCATATTCCACCACGTGATTCCGCCGGGACTGTCAACGGCATGAAACCCGCCGATCCACATGCCTCCTTCATCCCAAGCCATCGCATGGACTTCTGATGTATACAGACCGAAAGGAATGAGCTCTAAAAAGTAGGATTTCATGTCTGCAACACCACTGCCCAGACCCCATGTGGCCAACCACAGCCTGAAGAAATTATCTTCAAACGCATCGGTGACATCGAACTGTCTGAGATAAGAATCCTGTATATAGCCCTCGGTGAAAAAGGTGTACCCCCCTTCCATGAACAGATGATTCGCCGACTCGAATCTGTACTGTTCTCGGCCACCATACCACTGAACGTCGTCGCTCTCTTCTTCTTCGGGGGTGCTGTCCCAGAACGATCCGCCGCGGCGATCCCCCCTCAAGGTCCTCCCGGGTGTCATCAGCCAAAGGAATTCTTTGCCCGTACCGATGGCCGATACACCGTCGATTCCCAGGCTCTCGTAGGACATGTTCAGCCACTGCTGCGAGCTGGGGATGCGAAAGCTCAGGCCCGCATTCGTCGCACACCAGACATATCCCGTGGAAAAATCATAGGCGAGCACGTGGATGTCGTCGTCTCCCAACCCGTCGCTTACCGTAAAAGGGACGTCCCAGCGATTCCGGTAAAAGTCGAATCGGGTGATTCCGCCCGTCGTTCCAAAATAGGTGTACTGATGCCCCAGGGCGATGGAGGTGACATACCGCGTGACCGGATAACTGATCCAATCTCCGGGCCGGTAGTGAATCTCTCTGTCGGGCAACTCCTGCGCTTTTAGGGTAAGACTTATCAGGAAGACACAGAGGAGCCAGCCCCTCCAGGAGGAGGTCCTGGTCATTTTCTTCAACGTTTTTTCGATCTTTGCCTGCCGCTGATTAGACCGATACCCGCCACAAACAGGGCCGAACCCACGATGGACCAAAAAATGGGAATGCGCTGGAAGTATAAAAAATCCCGGATGCCCAGCTCTCTACTCAACCAGGAGCCAATGAGGGCACCGATCAATCCCAAGACGATGCTGGTCAAACACCCCCTGGACGAGTATCCGGCCAACGCGGCCCCGATAGATCCGCAGACAGCGGCCACGAGGAGTAGTATAAAAAAACCTAATACGGTCATGTCCCCTCCATGGATGACTTCGAGTATGATAAATAAATTCACCTAAAATGTCAATAAAAGACTTGATTTTCCCGTTTTTATTCTTTTCTTTTAACCGTTCCGATGAAGACGAAACAGAAGAAAAAAACAAACACGCCGGACAGCATCTGCTACATCGACGGTGAGTTTAAATCCTTGAGCGAGGCGAAAATCTCGGCAACGGATTTGGCCATCATGCGGGGTTACGGAATCTTCGATTCCCTGCGCACCTACGGAGGAAAACCCTTCCGTCTGGAGGATCACCTCGTCCGGCTCGAACGGTCAGCCGAGCTGGTGGGTCTTCCCCTTCCGCATTCTCGAGATAAACTCCGTCGTATCATTCGAGACACGCTGAATAAAAACACGTACGAGGAGTCCGGCATACGCATCATCGTGACCGGGGGAGACACCGACGATTTCTTCACACCGTCGGGCAAACCCAGCCTTCTGGTTATCGTCATGCCTCTGCCCCACTATCCTGAATCCTTCTACCACGAAGGCGTGAAGATCGCCACGGCAAAGATGGAACGGTTCATACCCGAGGCCAAGACGACCAATTACACCTTCGGAGAAGTGGCCATGAAAAAGGCCCGGTCTGTCGACCCGGACATCTTCGAAGTGCTGTGTGTCGACCGGCAGGGCAGAGTCACCGAATGCATCGCATCGAATGTGTTCGCATTTTTCGGAAACACGTTAACCACACTGGGATCGGATATTCTTTACGGCATCACCAGGCAGGTCGTACTGGAGTTGGCCGACCCGTTGTCTCCCATCGAGATACGGGACATCTACACCGACGAAATCAAAGCAGCCCATGAAATCTTCATCACAGGAAGCAGCAAGGAGATCGTGCCCGTACGGGCCGTGGATGATGTAATCATCGGTAATGGCGCCTGTGGTCCCCAGACGAAAAAACTCATGGACGCCTTCCGTCAAATGCGGGACGCCCTGATACAGAACCCGAATTCGGATTAACATAAGTATTGAAACCACCTGTTTCCTGAAAACCGACCCCACCGCCTCAAAAACATCTCCACAGGATTCAGATGTGAACGATCTTTTTTACGAGGAGCGATAGGTCCTTGCAACGTCTTGGACTCTCCTGTGGTTGGGCGGGTGTATGCCTGTCGTGTTCGGTTTCTGCTGAGAGATCCCTCTCGTGCATAAAAAACGATGGCGCCTTTGGATCCCATAAAAAAAAGAGCCGCGCCCCTTTAGGGGATCGCGGCTCATAATCATCTATAAGGAAACGATTCGGTTTTTTACATCAATCCCTTCACAAACCCTCCGTCCGCCTGTATGATGGAACCCGTGATGTAGCTGGCCCGCTCCGATGCGAGAAACACGACGAGGTTGGCCAACTCCTCAGGATTTCCCATCCTGCTCAGGGGAATTTGGGACACAATCTCCGCCGTCACATCATCGATACTCGTCTTGCTCTTCTTGGCCTTCTTCTGGAGTAGTTCCTTGACCCGATCCGTCATATAATACCCGGGACAAACGGCATTCACCAGGATGTTGTCCTTGGCCAGTTCCTGGGATAACGCCTTGGTGAGACCCACGATACCCGGTCTCAGCACATTCGACAGCAATAACCCATCGATAGGCTGTTTCACGGAAACCGAGGTCATATGGATGATGCGTCCCCATTTCTGCTTGCGCATGCCCGGAATGACCGCCCGTGTCAGACGTACAGCACTCATCAGGGTCAACTGCACGGCTTTCATCCAATCCGCCTCGCCCACATCCTTGAAATTCCCGGGCGGCGGACCGCCGGTATTCGTCACGAGGATGTCCACCTTACCGAAAAGATCCATCGTCTCTTCGATGAGCCAGTCGATTTGTTCGCCATCGGCCAAGTCTACGGCCAGCGGAAAGACCGATACCCCCGTACCGAGGAAGATATCGTCGGCGGTTTTTTCCAGAACCTCTTTATGCCTGGCGCAAATAACCAGTTTAGCCCCCTCCCGGGCCAGACCCCATGCGACGGCTTTACCCAAACCCTTGCTGGAAGCCGCGACCAGGGCCACTCTGTTCTTCAGTTCCAGATCCATCCCGGATTCTCCTGGTTGGGAAAAAGGTGAAGACCATAATCATCGGAAAACGATAGTCATCGCACACAATATACACAATTTTTAGGCCATAGAAAAGCGTTAATTCCCAGACCCGCTGCGTCAGCCGCGAAACGTCGCATCCGGCCACGACCGGATGCCTATTCCCCATGGTTATCGAGAATGGATAAAAGCTCCTCTGGAGAATCGATGAAGAAATCCGGAGACAGCCGTTCCATGTCTGCGACCTGCCCGTACCCGTATCGAACACCGCACACCCCGATACCTGCGCCTCGACCTGCCCGGATGTCCATGTCTGTATCCCCCACCAGCAGCGTCTGCGAGGGTTTCCCTTCCACCCGCTCCAACAGCTTGATGATCATCTCGGGATGCGGTTTCGCATGTACGACGTCCTCTGGCCCCAAGACTTCATCGAAACGGAACCGTACACCCAAACCCTCCAATATCTTCTCCGTATACGCTCTGGGTTTGTTGGAAGCCACTCCGAGTTTTC
The DNA here is from genome assembly GCA_964614115.1 of uncultured bacterium. Taxonomy (GTDB): domain Bacteria; phylum Zhuqueibacterota; class QNDG01; order QNDG01; family DSAB01; genus CAZTKR01. Next base: position 7,075 of record CAZTKR010000144.1, read on the forward strand.
GATTTTCAAGCCGGCTCAAAACCTTCTCCATACCGGAAAAGAGCCGTGTCTCGTCCAGACAGTGCTCCCAGTAGATTTCCCGGAACAGGGAGAGGAACGTTTTACCTTCAGGATTCTCGACACCGGGAAAAATGGCCCGGATGAATTCATCCTTGCCGGGCCCGACGGCTTTTTTTACTTGTTGGATGGAGAGGGGCGAGTGGCCCATCTGCTCCAGGGCCTTATTCACCCCGAAGGCCACGTCGGGGAGCGTGTCGGCCAACGTGCCGTCTAGGTCAAATACGATGGTATGAAATTCTCGCTTCATCCCAGCTCACTTATGCAAAGACACAAACCGACGGATAGAACGGTCGTACGTCCGCTCCACGTCATCGGGAAAGTAGCAAGCCGGAAGCTCTCCCATCTGTCGGTGGTAGTGGAGGCACTGGCAACAGGTTCCCTTCCTCGAACAGGGCTCGTATGTGCAGTTGCATTTTGCTCGGTTTTCTTCGTAATGCGTGCATTCGGCCATATTATTGATCACTCCAGATTTGAAATATGCGTCTTACGGTTTCTTCTTTCATCTTCATCATGGCATCCTTGGAGGCGCAGTCGATGGTTCCGGCACCGGCCCCCGGATGTCCGTCACCGATATTCAGGACACGCATGATCTCGCCCACGTCCTTTCCTTCCTGAACGCCGTTGAGATTCAGGCTGAGAGACATGGAGAAAGCCAAGTCGTTGGTCTTGACGTCTCGACGAAAACGGTTCTTGATCTCGATGACTCCCTTGGCTTCTGGAAAAATCAAGAACCCTAAATTTTTCACGATATGCGGTTTCCGATTGTGCTTCGTCAGATCAACGATGATGAGTTCGCGGTCTTTATCCTCAAGTAGAAAAAAGGCATCCCGTCGTATCTGCTGAATCATCCGTTCCTCTTCTTCCCGGAATCGTCCATACTTTTCCTGAACGGCGGGAAGTCCGGCCACGGTCTCCAGGGGATGACGTCTCAGCTGGAGGACGAGCTGTGTCATGTATCCGTCTCGTTCTCTTCTCTCGTCCGTACGGAGCTTTAGCGTCCCGTCGACGATCTTGCCGGGTGTTTCCTTTCTCCAATCATCGATGCTCGTATAGGCGAAACTGTCGATGATGTCCGCCTCCCGGACCATGGCTTCGAAATACTCGGGCAAGGTGTCTTTTTCCTTAAAGTAGTCGTATACGACCCGGCTGCACGAAGGCTCCAGGGCAAAACGTCCCGGTATCCCTTGGGGATCGATTCCCCGGTATCTCAGCTCGTCCTCGTTCCCTTGATGATGGTCAAACCAGAGGCCGCACGTCAGAGGAAACGGGAGGTCGCAGACGATCTCTTCCTCGGTGATGGTGAGCTTAGACTCGGTAATCGTTCGGGGTCCTGCAAATCGCAGATCATCGATGCGAAAGACGAATGAACAGATGGCCGCACTTACGATACCATCAAAATCATCATGTGTCACGATCCTATCGTACAATCAGAATCCCCTATAGAATAAACGGCCTTCAATATGATAAAATCAGACCTGGAAATCAAGCCCCTTTTTGAGGTTTTCCTTCTTCCACCCCTACTTTTCGGATGATGCGCACCCAACTCACCTTTTTACGAAACGCCGAGAGTACGGTAAGCGTACACCGTTCCAACTCTATTTTCTCGCCCCGCTGGGGGATGTGTCCCAGCCGGTCCAACAGCAGTCCACCCAGCGTCTGGTAGTCGCCTTCTTTAAGGCTCAAATCAAACCGCCGGTTCAATTCCTCGATTTCAACGCGTGCGCTCACATCGATCTGTCTGGGGCTGATTTTCCTGTAGAGACTGGCCTCTACATCGTATTCATCCAGAATCTCACCAAAAAATTCTTCGACGATATCTTCCAGGGTGACCAGTCCGGCCGTACCGCCGTACTCATCCACAACAATGGCAATGCCTATATTCTTCTTCTGCATCTCCCGCAAAAGATGCGCCATATTCTGAGCTTCAGGGACAAACAGAATCTCCCTGAGGATGGGGCGGAGACTCCTGGGTTTCTCCAGGAGAAGATCCCTCACAGTCACGATGCCGAGAACTTCGTCGATTGTCTTTCCGACGACCGGGAGCCGAGAATACCCCGTCTTCAGGAAAATGCGGGACACCTCACTGATCCGTGTATTCACTTTGACGGCCGTCATCTCCGTCCTGGGGATCATCACTTCTCGAGCTTTTTGTTCACCCCTAAGTATGAGGCGAGAGATCAAACCCCTCTG
>CAZTKR010000145.1:0-9288 GCA_964614115.1 uncultured bacterium
TTAAAATAGGTAGATTTCGCGCCCTCCATGGGAACATCTGTAAAGTATTAATAAAGTGAGGAGAGACCTCAGAGAAATGCCTTCTTTTCAGATGGGCCAATTTCTATCCATGATACAGACCTCATCCAAATTTTTAATGGTTGCCTTTCTTGTGAACAGGATTGAATATTAAAATGTCGTCTAAGCTCTTCTCTTACAAAATATTTTATAACATAGGACTACTCGGATAACAAAGTCATTAGGGAGGATAAGCCGATGAAAAAGACGCAATCCAGGGATCACTCTTGGTCTTTGATGGTCATTTTGCTGATCCTGGCGACGACCTTGATCTTTGGTCACACTGCCAAGGCTCAAGTTGTGAATTTTGTAGCCGAGCCCACCGAAGGATTCGAAGACCTACTGGTACATTTCACCAATACCTCGTTGGGTTTTGGCGGGGCGACGGCTCCTTTATGGACGTTTCCTGGAGGAAACCCAGGAACATCCACGGAAGAGAATCCCTGGGTGACGTACTATAATCCCGGTACGTATAACGTCACACTACAAATATTCGATCCGACGTACGGGAAAGAATACGGTTCGTTGACCAAAACCGAATACATCCACGTGTGGGTGGCCAACAAAGACTGGGGCGATGTACCGGATTACAATCCCGGTGTGGTCGGGTATCGCACGACCTTTGCGAGTAACGGAGCGTTTCACACCGTGAACCATCAAATTTATCTCGGAGAACTCGTGGACACGGAGAGCGACGGGATTCCAACGTCCGATGCCCTGGGTGACGATATCAATGGACCTGCCGGTGCTCCACCGGATGATGAGGACGGTGTATTTATCACCGATCTGTCTGCCGGGATCGTGAATAACATCAGGGTGGTTGCCCATGGCGAGGCGTTCCTGAACGCCTGGGTTGACTTTAACGCCGATATGGATTGGGATGATACGGGTGAACAGGTTGCGACAGATTTGGTCTTAGCCAACGGAGAGAATACGGTACCCATCGCCGTACCGGTTGGCGCGACCCTGGGTATGACGTATGCCCGTTTCCGATACAGTACGCAGAGCGGGATTCCCTCCTATGATGCGGCGCGTGATGGCGAGGTGGAAGATTACGCCGTGGAGATCCATGAGGCCGAGAATCTCGACTTCGGCGATGCTCCGGATGATCGGCAGACTCCCCGGTATCCGACTCTGAGCGTGAATAACGGTGCCAGCCATCCGGTGAGTCTGGATATCTTTCTGGGCGACGATATCGATGTGGATACCGACGGTCAGCCCACTACCGGTGCCGATGGTGATGATAACGACGGAACGGATGATGAGGATGGCGTCGATGAGACCACCCTGGTACTCGTGCCCGGAGTCATGAACACGGTCCGCGTGAAGGCTCATTTGAGTGTCTTAAACCAGGGATATCTCAGTGCCTGGATCGATTTTGATATCAACAACAGCTGGGCAGATGCGGGTGAGAAAGTGTTGGACAGGGCGATACTGTTCAACGGATGGAATGAAGTGGATGTTTGGGTGCCCCTGGAGGCCACGGCCGGAGAAACGTATGCACGATTCCGCTTTGTGGGTGAGGATGAATCCTTGGACTATGATCAGACCAGTAGCATGAACGGCGAAGTGGAAGATTACAGGATTCGCATTACAGAACCCAATAACTATGATTTTGGCGATGCTCCGGATGATGCGGATTTTCATTATCTTACCATGCTGCCCGACGGAGCCCGTCATCAGATATCCTACGACATTTTTCTCGGAACGCCGAATTCCCCGCCCGATGGCGAGGAAGACGGACAGCAGACGCCCAATGCTGCGGGAGATGATGTGGATGATGGGAACGACGACGAAGACGGCATAGCAGCCTTCTCTCCCCCGATTCCGGGTATGATGAACACCGTCACCGTGAATACAGTGGGGAGGGGAATTCTCCGCGGATGGCTCGATTTGAACGGGAACGGGCAATGGGAACATCCCACCGAGATGGTCATCGAGCAGAGTTTGGGCCATGGAACCGATCAACCCGTCGAATATTACGTCCCCGAAGATGCCCTTGTGAGCGATGTGGTTTTTCGATTCCGGTATAGTCAGGACACAGAACTCGGTCCGGGGGGCGAGGGTATGCCCGGAGAGGTAGAAGACTATCGTATCGTGTCTGTTGTGCAACAAACTCGGGATTTCGGGGATGCGCCGGACACCTATCCCACGTCAGGAGCGGATGCTGCCTGGCATTTTCTGAGTCGGGATGTCTACCTGGGAGCGGAGATGCCCGATTCTGAAATGGATGGTATTCCAACGCCCAACGCTGACGGGGATGATTTGAATCACGCCGTGGATGACGAAGACGGTATAGCAATCACCGGTACAGCCTCTCCGGGGGATTTAATCGGCGTTCATATGACTGTTCATGGTGAAGGATACCTTCATGGGTGGTTCGACTGGAATGCAGATGGAGATTGGATCGATCCCGGTGAAAAAATGGGTGAAATTCACTATCCTGGCGTTCCGGTGGAAGAAACAATTGAAGTCTGGTTATTGGTACCCCCGGATGCTGCGATAGGAAATACGTACGTCCGCTTCAGGTATACTGCCCTTAGCAGTGAGATACTCCCCGGCGGGCCCGGCGGGCCGGGCGAGGTCGAGGATTATATGCTATCCATACTTCCCACGATAGAACAAGGAGATAGCGACTTTGGCGATGCGCCCGACGGTCCCGACTATCCGGGTTTTTCGTATGCGACGCTATTGCCAGCTGGCGCGTACCATACGATCAGTGAGCACATCTATCTGGGTTCACACGTCGACGGCGAAGCCGACGGCCAACCGAGTTACGCCTTGCTGGATGATATCACGGGATCCCCGGACGATGAAGACGGCATCATTCTCGATCCGCTGATTCCAGGTATGATGGCCACACTCCAGATTATCGTGCATATCGATGATCCTATCGTCGGTCGTCTACATGGATGGATCGATTTCAACAGAGACGGCAACTGGGCCGGTCCCGGAGAGTATGTGACAACCGATGCTGTTTCGTTCACCTTTACGACCAGCGGTACGTACGAGCGGGATATCTACGTGCCCTTAGATGCTCAGTTAGGGGCTACGTACGCACGTTTCCGTCTTTCTACCGATGAGGTGGCCCATTTTGGCGGTGCGGGTGCTGAGGGTGAGGTAGAGGATCACAGCACTGAAATCGTCCTCGACTTTGGTGATGCGCCGGACGATGCGTTCCATCACTATCAGACATTGCTTCCCGGAGGCGCGCGCCATCCCATGAACGAGAATGTGTATTTGGGCAGTCTGCCCGATGGTGAGTACGATGGTTACCAATCACTCGATGCCCTGGGCGATGATACGCACCACGACGCCGACGAGGATGGTGTGATCATACCCATACTGGTACCAGGACATTGGGCCATTCTGACGATAAACGTTCATACGACATTGCCACATACGTACCTGCATGTTTGGTTCGACTGGAACGGAAACGGACTCTGGGAGGAATGGTTGGGCGAGCATCCCTACAGCGGATATCCTGTGGCAGATGGCGTATTCGATCTGGCCGTGAACGTACCCATAACGGCCTCGCCCGGAATTACGTATGCACGATTCCGTATCGATACCTCGATAGAACTTCCGGTTTACGGCATCGCTGCGATAGGTGAAGTCGAGGATTACCAGGTCCAGATCGACAACCGGGAATTCGATTTTGGCGATGCTCCGGACGGAGTCATGGTACCCAGATACCCGACACACTGGATTCATGGCGGTGCCATCCATCTCATCGAAGCGGGTATATATCTTGGGACCGATATCGACGGTGAATGGGACGGTCAGCCGACCAACGATGCGTCGGGTGACGATATCGTCGATTCGGATGATGAAGACGGTGTTTATTTCAACTCAGCGCTCGTCCCCGGAGGGTTGACCGAAGTCGTCGTGACCGCATCCGTGCCGGGTTACTTGAATGCATGGGCCGATTTTGAGCACGATGATGACTGGACGGGTCCCAACGAGTATATATTCGTAAATGAACCATTGATAGCAGGTGGCAACACCTTGCATTTTCTCGTTCCGCCATGGGCAACACCGGGTAACGTGTTCATGCGCTTCCGGTTCTGTACGCTTATGATTCCTCCGATGATGCCCGATCCATTCGGAGGATTTTATCCGAATGGAGAAGTCGAGGATTATGTGAAAACCATCGGAGAGCCGGGCGAGCCAGGAGGCGCACCGGGCGCTGTCAAGTGGTACCAGCCACCCCTGAAGAACAAAAAATCGCACTATCCGTACAGCTACTGGGGCTGGGACGAACCTTCGATTTACGGGGAGCAGATCATAGCCGACGACTGGTTCTGCGGTGATCCCAGACCCGTTACGGGCATTACCTGGTGGGGATCGTACGCCGATTGGGACAGCGTGGTTCCACCGCCAGAGGCTCCCGAGAGCTTCCATCTTGCTATATGGACGGATATACCACAGCGGATGAACCGCGATCCCGATCATCCTGGGACAGTGGTTTGGGAAGCAACCGTCAGCAGGGCCCAGGTGGGCGAGACGGTGGTGGGTAGCGACTTCTACTATGCATACGGTGCCATGGAGAGGCCGGATTCGTGCTTCCAGTATAACTACACCATACCCACGGCAGACCGGTTCTTGCAGCAGGGCGATTCAACGTATTACTGGCTGAGTGTTTCTGCCATATATGCTCAAGGAACGCCGTACTCTCATGTCTGGGGTTGGAAGACACGCGATCGGTATTTCCGTCGCGATGCGCTCCGTATCCTTCAGCCCGAAGAACCCGAGCTGGATTCGCTTTACCGGTCCGGCGAGACCGTACTTCGCGGATGGGATATGTCATTCGTCCTGTACACGGATGAATACATACAACCCTTCGATTTTGGAGATGCCACCGATCCCGATTATCCGACCGAATTCGATCATAACGGAGCCCACCATTTTGTGTGGCCGGGATTTTACATGGGTGATTGTGTGGATCTGGAACCCGATGGACAATCCGATGCCCAGGCTCTGTTCGATGATACCGAGGGCACCGATGACGAAGACGGTGTCCAGTTCAATTCGGCCTTGACAGCCGGTGGAGTCGCTTTTGTGACTGTGAACGCATCCTGCCGGGGCATTCTCACGGCCTGGATCGACTACAACAACGACGATGACTGGGATGATGCGGGTGAACATATTTTCATCGACATGCCTCTGTTTGCCGGCAATAACAACCTGGCATTCAGTGTTCCCCTGAACGCAGTGTCTGCGACGACCAAGGCACGATTCCGGTTCAGTGGAATGGCCGATGTCGGGCCCAGGGGTCTGGCCATCGGCGGCGAGGTCGAGGATTACGAAGTCACAATATCCCCGGCCACGGCCGTTGACGAGGATGGCGTGGGCAGACAGATGCCGAACAAGTTCGAACTCATGCAGAATTATCCCAATCCGTTCAATCCTGAGACGACGATCAAGTTTCAGCTTCCCCATGCCGGGGAGGTGTTGATTACCGTCTTCGATGTGTACGGCCGTGAAGTTCGCACGCTGATACATGGACAGTGGGCCGCTGGTTATCATTCCGTGGTCTGGGACGGCCGTGACAGGAACGGTCAGATCGTGGCCTCGGGTATGTATTTCTATCAGCTTGCCGTCCGAACCATTGAAGGCGAGCGGAAGGCCTACAGAGCTGTGAAGAAGATGATCTTCATGAAATAGAACGATCCTTCTCGTATGCTTGGGGGGAAAGCATGAGGCAAAACGGCATGATCACGCGAGCGATTATGCCGTTTTGTATCCTAGGAATTTATGAAGAATCTGTCGAGAAATCCAATAAATAGACACTCAATTTACGGAGGCAGCATGTAAAAAGGCATAATCATTGGATGATTATGCCTTTCTAATTTCTTTGTTTGTTATTAACGGGTAAATCAAATTCGTAAAAAGGGGAGGACTTTGCACCTTATCATTGGGCGCTATAATGAGCGATCTCGTCAATGCAGCCAGGTTGCAATATGATATGTGTTATCATCGGTGCAAAGTCCTCCATTCTCATCATCCCAGCCTCCCCATCGCACAAAGAAGCGCGGGATGAGGGCTGTTACAAGGTTTTTTCTCACTGACAGTCATTTTTTCCTTTTCCATCATGTAGTAAGTTATCATTAGTCAGTGCTCCACGTGTCACTTCATCGCGACGAGGTACATCTCGTCATTTTTCACAATCTTACCCTCTTTCAGCCCTTTGTCGAGAATCTCCTGATAAAGCTTCTGATAAGACATCACGTTTTCATCGCCTGTTTCCGATTTGTTCAGGCTTCCGTCAGCAGCCAAATCGAGTACAACCGTCTCGATTTTTTGTGATTTCTTGTTCTGGACGGAGAACATGTTGTACGTTTCCCCCACAGCAAGGATATATGTTCGAAGCATGTAATCATGGATTAAATCCGAGGTTCGATAAATGCGTGAGAAATGTCTCTTCTTGTAGTTGCCGTTGTTTTTAGCCGCGGCGATTCCATGCTGATAGATGTTATCGGCCTCTGCCAGGGACATTTCCCCTTGGACAACTTGATCTAAAATGCCGTCTTGCTCCTTGTCGATGGCTCTGAGAATAACTTTTTTACCATCTTTTTGGACCAACGCATTGTATCCTTCTTTGTCCTGAGGAGTCATACTCTCGATCCGGTACGCTTTTCCTTCATATTCGAACGATATGCCGCTGGTATTCATGGGGGGTCGTGTTACTCCACATCCTATCATTATTGTGGCAATCATTAACGTGACTATCATCATTTGAATCTTCATCGTATTGCCCTCCATAAAACATGTGTCATCGTTACATCGTAAACATTCTATTCAATCATCGTTCATCAAAAGTAGTGTTTTGTGTCGCTCACCTCCTCATTCAATGGTTTTTGTCATCCAACATACGTTTTGGCCAAAAAGTAATTTCTATCCATCCTGCATCACGAGTTGCTCGGTGTGATTTCCGTCATGCTCTGTCATCGTGCTATGTAACGCTTTTTCTAAAAATTGTTGGCTTTTCTGTAAGAATAAATCTCTTAAAACTTCTTGACGTTCGTCCATTCCCGGTCTTTTTCTGGCATTTTCGATATCTTTTTTCATGTAGTATGTTAGATGATCGATGGCCCGCCTGTTCAGATCCTCCTGATCCGGATAACGGAGCACAAAATCGTGGAAGAGCAGGTAGTGCAACGGCCAATTTTTCCACAAAGCCTTCCACTCTTCAAGAATGTCACTCCTGATGATGCGTTGTAGATACTCATTGTAATTTAAGTTTGGATAATTAGCCAGGTATTTTGCCAGTCCCTCATAACGATCGAGTATGGTCTTTAGAATACGGTCGCGTTCTTTCCCTTGGGTTTCATCCACAGAACCGATCAATGATGTAATCGTTGTCATGTATTCTTTGGGCACGAACGATCGATCAACCAACTGATAGTGCATGACCCGTGATACCCAGACCTCGATAGGCCGTCCCTGTTTCTGAGCCGGGTTGTATTTCAGTTTTTTAGCAAATTGAATGGCTGCATCGTCGAGAATAGAAAAACCCGACGATCTCACGACAACGGCTTTGCCGACAGTGCCGTCTTCGTCTACCAGCAGATTCATCTCGACGCTGCCTTCAAGCCCATCCATCATCGCCTCGGCAGGATAATCTGGAATGTAATTTTGTGTCAGGCTTGGGATGGTGAATTCTATGGGTATAAAGGATTTTGGCTTTTCGGTTATGGGAATCGTACCTTCTCCGAGTATGGGATCGCCCGTATCCTCATTGTAAAGGACGATCAGTTCGATGGGCATGATTCTATACGAAATATCTGCCTGATTCATGATTTGCTGGATCGCTTCCTCTTTGGGGAGCTGATCCATGCGGCAGGTAATCGTCTTTCCGTCCACCAGGGCATCGTTAAAAACAAAACGGATATTAGACTGCTTGGCGATTTCAATCAGAACGTCACGGAGTGATTTGTTTTCCGCGGATACAGAGAGACGGGTCGTTTGAGGAAGATCTTCCTGGGCCATGACGAGTTGTGTCGTCATGAAAGAAACGACGATTGTATAGAAAAGAATTTTTCGATACGATGCGTTTCTCATGGCCGACTTCCTTACGGTTTATCCATGATACGATATGTCTCGTTATCGACGGTATACTGGACGTCCAGTGTGAGGCAGATCGAGGATAGAACCGTTTCGATGGGCAGATTTTCGAACGTAGCGGTTAAGGTTTTTTCGTTCTGTTCTGGATTCATCGTTTCGATGGGCAAGTCGTAATATCGCTGCAATTCGCCGATGATTTCTCTCAGTGGTGTTCTCACAAAGACCAACTTGTTTTCCATCCATCCCAGCATGTGATCGGCGTCGACAGACAGCGGTTCCTGGGGAAGCACGTTTCCAGATACTTGACTCATCTGACCTTCCGACAGGACGATTTCGCCCTTTTGTTCCTCCATAGGAGTGAGTCGAACGCACCCTTCCTTTACGATGACGCGGGTCTCCTCGTCGCGTGCCCTGATGTTGAATTTTGTGCCCAGAACGGTGGTGATGGCGTTCTCTGTGATGACGACAAAGGGTCTCTCCTCATGGGTGACTTCGAAGAAGGCTTCGCCCGTCAGCATAACCTGCCGTATACTGTCGGGAAACACCTTGGCGAATCGGAGGTAACTGTCGTAGTTCAGAAGAACCCGAGATCCATCGGAAAGCGTCACGTCCATCTTCTGTTTGTTTAACGTGAGTACTTGCTCGATGCGCGGTCCCATGATATAATCTTTGAGAATAAGAAAACCCACGGCGAGGATTACGACAGAGGCGAAGGAAATCGCGGCGGGTCTGTATTTTGGCTCCAGGAGACCGATCAAACGACTCGTGATCTTTTTAAGGCCAAAGACGCTTATGCTCGGTTTTTCTTCTTGAACCTTAAGTCCGAGAGTCCGCTCCAGCTTTTTCCACTCTTCACGCACATCGGGTAATTCTAAAACTGCCGGGGGATTCGTCATATTCCATGTTTGTGAGATTTCATCGTAATACGCTCTATTCTCTGGAGCGGTGTTCAACCACTGCTCGAGCTTTTGTTTTTCATCCGGAGTAATCTGACCGGATATTGATTTTGTACAAAGTATGCGATAATTTGAATCGTTCATTCCATCCATCCTTTCATTCACTATTACGATTCAAATCGGGATTACCCTATAGAAAAATGATAAAATTTTTCGTCGGTTGAATACTTCATAAGAGTTCCTTTCGTAAAAACTCCAGGGCTTGGCT
>CAZTKR010000146.1:0-9252 GCA_964614115.1 uncultured bacterium
TATTCAACTGACAGCGCCCACGGGTTTTATCCCAGAGGTCAGAGACACCATCGTCAAAGGCGTGACGAGCCTTCTCCGTACGACATACGGTTACAAGGATTGTATCATCAAGATGGACCTGGATGAGCCCGAGGCTGTTCTCCATTATGCGTACAATCACGATTTTGTCTCCCTGGAATCCAAGCCCGGCACATCGACACTCTACGTCATCTACGATTTTGGCGGTGGCACCACGGACACGTCTTTCGTCCTGGTCAGCGAAAATTCTGCCTCCCTGGTGGGAGCCGGTGGTACCATGAGGACAGGGGGCAATACGGTGGATCAGTGGCTGGTTCATCGGTTTCTGCTGCCTGCGAATATTTCGGGCACCCGCACGGCCAAAGAAACCGAGCTTTGCAAGGACGCCTTCGTCGGAAACGCGAATATCGATGCGATTTGTAATGACACGCAGCTCCACCTGGATATATCCAAGTTAAAACATCATTTTAACCTTAAATTGCCCGAGGGCACATCCATTCCTCAGGATCTGCGGGAAGACTTGCCCCTCTACCTGAAAGAATTCTACGATAAAAAGACCAAAGCGGCGGAAGACATCCATTCGCTAATCAATAAGATCACGGGTAAAATACTGGATGACGCGACAGATCAACGATTCTGGAAGACGGACAAGCATATATGCCTCCATCTGATGATCCCGTTTTACATCACGTTTTACAGGAAGGTCGAGGAGATCGTTCAGGACACCGCCCACAAATCGTTCCGGAAGGGGAGTATTGCTTCTGAAGGGAAAAAACCGTTGAATATTCACGTTCTATTCGCGGGAAACGCCTCCCGGATTGCCCTCATCGACAAAATCGTCAAACATGTCCTGACTGAGCTAAAAGGCAGGTATCCGTTTATGGGAAACATACGGGTCCAGTTAATCGACAAGCCGAAGCAGGCCGTGGCCCTGGGCGCGTACAATGCCACCCAGGTGGGGGAGATGGCCATCGTCAAGTATAACGATCCGCCGATGGTTGTGTTCAAGAAGGTGCCTCCCATCACCAAGGCCGATGGATCGTTGATTCAACGGATCGGTGGAAAAAGCCGGGGAATCATCCTGTTTTCAGAGGGTGAAAAGAGCCGTCACCGGAAATTGGGGCAGGTTCGTATTAAAATACTCTCAGCCCGGCAACTGGATATAAAACCGGATGAAGAAATCATCCCGATCGTGTCAAAATTCGGAATCGATGAAAACCCGGATCGCCTTAAAGTCAAGGGACTCAAGGAGGGGGAAAACTTCGTCTTTGTCCTGACGAAGAAAAATCGGGTAGAAGTCTTTCGCTTTTCGGTATATTCACGATTAAAGATCAAAAGAGATTTTAAGGCCGCCATTCAGGGCGGTAGCGATACATATATTCAGGGACAATTAAAAAAATGGAAGTCACAAAAATAATCGAGGCGGATCATGTCCATGACCCTACTTATACCGCTGCTGGTTCTGCTGAACCTCGTTGTTCTATTCATGCTGTGGGACGTGCGGCGTCTTATTCACAGGGAGGACACCGGCGTGTCGAATGCGGGCTGGGATCACTCGGATGATGGCATCAGAAAACATCTTACAGTCATGAATAAGCACCAGCTCGAATTGAGTAAACAATTGGAACAGTTGGCCGGACAAATTAGTCGTCATTCTTCAGTGTCCAATATCCACCAGAAGAAGCCAGACCGTCAAACCGCTCCTGTCGATGCAAAAGGCAGGAGCCCGGATCGCAGGTTGCAACAAGCCTTGATCGACGTGCAGGACGAGTTAAAAGCGCTGCGCATCCTTTTAAACAATGTCCAGGCTCTTGCCGATGACAACCACAGACTGATCCGATCGTTCGTTCAGGCCAGGAAGGGGCCATCCAAGTCAAATGTCACGAAAAACACCATCACACATAAAGGGAAAGACGTCATCGTGCAGGAACCTCAGACATCGGAGAAGTCTACCATCGAGATAGAAAACAAACGCTTCGCACCGCCCCCGGACGCTTCGTTCAGTATCCCGGGATTAAAAGAGGATGTGAAACGATTGATCGCTCAGCTTGAATCGGGAAATGCAGACAAATCCCTGGTCCTGGAGGCCATCACTCTATACCGAGATCATTATCTTGGCACGCATCATTCGCTTTCGGCATACCTGGAGAAGGTGCTGGAAGCAAAATACGGCGTCACGTTCACCCATGCGCAGATCGGGTACAGCAAGAATTCTGCGGTCGGATTCGATGTGGTCAAGAAGGGGGAATCGTTCAGGCTGAATCCAGAAGAGCGGGTAAAAATACGGGAAGCCAACCTCCAGGATGTTCTGCCAGACACGATCCTTTTCGAATTGTACCCTCAAGTGACGTATGAAGATGAAGTGATTCAAAGAGGAAAGGTGGTGGTCGTTTGACACTGAAAACCATACTCAACGTGGGAACCCTGCACCTGCGGTACAAGAAGATCAACAGAACCCTAAAGTGGCTGGTTTATATGAATCTGTTCCTCCTGGGCTGCAGCTTTTTGATCCTCTTGATTCCCAAACCGTCGAACCTGTACGTGTTCTTTATCGATATTTCCAGCAGCATGACATTCCCGATGAGCATGGGCGGCGTCCAGACGAAGATTGAATGTGCCAAGGAATCCGTGACCAGATTCATCGATAACCTGGGGCCGGAAGACCATTTTATGCTGGCCACGTTCGGACCCGGAAACTGCGGGGGTCAGGGATTGAACTGGATACAGAGCCATCCGTCCCAGTGCGGAGGGGACATCCTGATAGAAATAACCAATGATAAGGATTTGTTCTATAATGAAATAGCCGAAGTGGTGGCCGACGTGCCCAGTACTCATCTATCCGAGGCTGTGTACAAGGTTTTTAGCTACCTGGAAGCCAGCCTGTCTGGCTATCCGCAGATTTCGAACCTGAAAGTCTTCATCGTCGGAGACGGTCAGGATCATTGCAGTGCGATTGAGGAGGGGAGTAATGTGGTCACGCTGCCGTGGTCTTTCTACGACAGGATGAGCGTTAATGTCATTGTTCCTCGCGTGTCTCTTGAAGACCCCCAGAAGGCAGCGTTTAATCTGAATACCCTCGCCGACGACGGGAACGGCGAGTACATCGATGTTGAGAATGCGGAACGGTTTTACAGGCACCTGGTTCGGATTTCTTCCCAGAGCCCCAGGGATGTGATTATCTTTCACCTGATGATCGTCCTGGTCGTCTCGCTGGTGTTCTTCGTGATGCTCAGGGCATGAGGGATGGTCGGTCAACCGGATTTTTCATTTTATCTATCCGGTGGGATGCCCTAAACAGTCGATTTGATTGAAGGGGGCGGATGATTTGAGCGACCGATTTATCCAGCGTTCTTCTTTTTATTTCCGAAGGGGGAATCGCATACTTATAATTCTTAATAGTATTCATTGTCGTCTTTATCGATAAAGGATGTACCATGAGCGCTAAAATGCTTCCTATTTTGATTATCAGTTTCATAACCGGACTGCTATTGGTAGCCCTTTCGTATGCCACTTTTATCCTCCGTCCTTCAATAGGAGCGAGTCTGTTACGTGAACTCGGTATCGCCTTGACGGTGGCTGCAATTATCGGAGCCTCTGTGGATTCCTTTTTCCAGAAGCATCTTGTCAGTAAAACCAGAGATTCGGCAGTAGAAGCGGCAAAGGAGTTGAGGAAAGATTTAGATACGTTGCGGCAAAAAATATCCGATCTGTTCGACGAGACAAACAGCGCTGCCGCCAGCCTGGAAGAGCGGCTTCGGAGTAATGTTGAGGAACTGGGCCATCGGATATCCCAAGTTGGGCAAGAAGCCACGTCCGTTCTGGCCACGGTGCCCATCATTGCCTCCTGCATTGAAAGCGGGATTCTCAATATTTATCAATGCCGCTCCGACCACAGGGCAGAGGAAAGAATGATAGAGGCATTGAAAAGATCGCAAAAAAAGGTGGATATCATCGGCATATCGCTTCGCACATTTTTTCAGGGTGGCGGTATGCTGAACCGCGCCGTTAATACGCTTTTACAATCCAGCATTCAAGGCAGGCATTTATCCACACAATGGAGAGTACTTGTAATCGATCCGATATGCAATCAGGCAAGACTCAGATCCAGGCGTGAGGAGATGCCCAGTACCGATCATGAAGATGGAAATTTATACCGAGAGGTGAATAACACCATCGAAATTGTCCGAAATCAGTATGAAGAACATGGAGCGAATGTTAAGCTTCATATATATAGCGGTACACCGGCGTGCTTTATTCTGATCGTCGATGATGTGTTGTTTGTGGAGCAGTACCACTATGGCAGGGTGCGCGGACAGAGAGTAGCGGAATTAGTACCGTTGGTTGAGGTTAAGAAAGATTCGAAAATTTACGATGAGTTGGAAGGTCATTTTGAATATATGTGGAGTGAACTGTCTCAAAGTCCTGCCAAACCAAAGAAGACGTAGTCGTCGTCTATTCTCATGTCGTATCCACCTACGGGAACGTTGATGTTCGTAGACAAGGTAGTTGTCAGAATGAAATAATATCGGGTCGCCACAACAACCTGTTTGGAAATTAGAAAGCAAGCCCCTCCACCCATGCCCGCCAGCCCCTACGAGGGCGGGGGCATATCCTTGAATTTCTCCGATGCAGGTTCTCCGCCGATTCCCCAGTGGGTTTTGGGGAGTTCGTGGATCAGAACTTCCACGGCGTGCTGGGGTATACCCAGATCGACGAAGACGCCGGTGATGCCTGTAATCACTTTTTTGGCATTTTTTTCGCCGAAACCTTCCCACACGTTGACATGAACGACAGGCATGCGCAATCCTCCTGCGATGAATATTCGGGCTTCATCCAATGGATCGTCTGTTCTGATCGTAGGTAGTAGGTCGCCTTCAGATAGAAGGAACCCCTGATTGTCCGGTTTAAGATGTTAATTTTGCGGATATACTACAATAATTCGGTTGCAGTATTTGCAGTGGTATTTTTTCGGTTTCTTGGGATTTTCGACGATGTATTTTCTGTGACAGCCTTCACACTGCAATCGAACGATTGGGACTCTTTTCCGTCTCATGATCCTTTTTCCCCCGTGCTGCCGAAGATGGTTACGGCCTTCGATCCTATCAAGGCGAAGAAATGAATCCTATATCTGGCATCGCTCTTCGCGATTTACCAGGGTTTAATGACCTCCATATTTATCGGATGATGCTACGGGTCTTCTGGCATTTTTGGTCTTGAATGATACAGAATTATACGTTTTTCTCCCAAAGAAGTCAAGTAAAAAATGCAAGGATGGGCCGGATGCGGATTCTATCCACATGCCCGTGGTTGGAGGATCGCTCCGGCGGTCAGGAGGGTACGGATCACCGATGGAGAAGAATCGGCTAGTCGTATCCAAAAAATGGTGGATGAATCCTTTTGTATCGGTATTCATCCTGATGCGACGACCTATCCTACAGTTTTGCATTTTATATGGTTAAAAATAAACAGACACGCCGAATTTCACCTGATTGGCTTCGAACTTATAGTGGCTCACGTCCCGGGTTGTGGTTTGCGAAATCATTTCCTGATCAACCAATCCCTCCATTTCGCGTTGGATTCGGCTGTGGGCATATGAGAACGAGGTGCCGTATTCCGCGGTCAGGCTTATCTCCTTCTTGACGAACCATTCCACGCCGATGATGAAGGATGCGCCCAGCATCCAGGAATCCAATTCCATCTCCGATACTCTGTCCTCCTGGGACGGATCGGTATCCAGGTCCTGAGCGCCGGAATCTTGATTCTGCATGAGCAGACCGAAGAATGGCCCGGCCCCGAAGAAGACATGGACGGCTTTTGTGGAACGGGGGTAGAACAGGTAATGGGCCGACAGGAGGAGATAGTGGGCCTTTTCCGTGGCTTCGGCGCTGAGGGATTGCGTGTCATCGTCCAGTTCATCCGTGAGCTTGATGTTGTCCCCGCCAAAGTCGATGCCAAATCTCAAGGCATGATGGCTTTTCAGGTGTTTTTTTACTGAAAGATTCATCCCTTCGAAGGAACTTAACGTAAAATCCTCTCCGATTCGGAACTGCAGTGCCCATGAACCGTCCACGAGAGAATGGTGGGCGTCTTGGGCGTAAGACGTCACGCTCGGCAGGGCAACCATCCCGATGATGATGAGATATATCAATACTGATCGCTTTTGGTGGAAATTCATCGTCCGATCCTCCTGGTTTGAGTACATGACTGTCCTGATAATTAAATTCCGAATCCGTGTGCACGTGTTCTTGACCCGATGCATGTACACTGCCGGTTACCCCTCCCTTTATAGTTCAAAGACGTATGAGAGGTGTTGCGACCCTATGTTTTTGATAGTGAGGAAATAAACACTATTCGAAAGGATATTGTTCCCATGCCGGTACATACCGGCTTTCTACGGTCATGTGGCCCTGCGCAGTTCGTCCTTAAGGATTCGGTAGAAGGCATCCCTGGCGTGCCGCTCCAGCCAGGGCATGTGTCCGCATTTTTCCAGGACAATGAACCGGAATTTCTGGAGGATGGAGGACAGGGGCTTCTGAACGCCTTCGGCAGGATGGGGATCGTAATCGCCGTGGATGGCCACCACGGGGCACTGGATGTGCTTTCCCGCTTCCAGGAGGCGGCCGCTGCGTCTCATGTCCGCTCCATCGGCCCACACGGACTGGTAGATGTCCGGCCGGTAATCCACAGGATCAGGATCGTAGGCGATGAGATCGTACGCGTCCACGCGGGCGTACAGGGCGCCGAAGCGGGCGAAAACTTCGTCTTTATCGGGGGAGGCAGGATCGTCCAGGATCTGGCTGATGGATTGGAGCTCCGCTCTTTCTTTGGGGCCGAGACGCTGGAGCCGGGTCTGCTGGGTTCGTGCGCCGTCCGCGTCCGCAAAACCCCCGCTGCTGACGAGTATCAATTTCTTGACCATGGCCGGATGACGGGCTGCTACCAGAAAGCAGAGCCAGGCGCCCCAGGAAAAACCGATGAGGGTGATGGGAAGATCGCCGTATTGTTCCAGCACGGTCTTCAGCTCGTCTATCTGTCCTTCCAGGGAAGTTGCGGTTTGGAGCGGTTCCAGAACGCCCCCCAGGGATGCGAGCTCCTGGGCTACGGGGGCCATTTCTCCGGCTGCACCCGGGCCGCCGTGTACCACGGCCACGCTGTACGGTGCGTTTCCGTGCATTCTCAGATTTTCCATGGATTGTCTCATCTGCAAAGGAAGACGAATGACTCGTCCGATACCACCATGAACCGTCGGATTCAATCGTATTATATGACCAAAAAGACGGGATGGCCGTTCATTGAAGAAATGATCCTGTGGATCATCCCCCGAGTTTTTTTTTCAGCCATCGATGTAAATTCTTGATCTGTTCATCGTCTTTCAGTTTTTGGAGGTGCTTTCCGCCTTTGAGAAACCGGAATATGGCCTCTCTTACATTCAGACCGTTTTCAGTCTCCGGCACAAGATACCACAATTTGTTAAACGTATAATGAAGCTCCCGCGCCGTGATACTCATGGTAACGCCGTCAACGTCTTCCAGATCGATAAGTCGGTACAGGAGCGACGATACCCATGAATAAGCCTCTCGCAGTTCCTTCTTGCGCTGCCTGTTCTCTGCCAGGATGCCGCCGAGAACAGCACCTAGAAAACCCAAAATGGAACCGATGAGGATGTATACAATCTGCATGAGCCTGTCCTTTCATGCATTGATTAGGGGATTCTGTGATTTCGTGCGGATAGCATTGCGCTCAATCTGACGATCCGATCCCCGGCAGCTACTCTGCGGGATATCCCACCGACTGAGCCAGGATGACTTTCTGATCCGGGCGGAGTTTCATGGCCTGGGCCAGGGCGGGTCTGTCCACCAGGCCGCGTACCACGGTGGCCAGTCCATGGGAGGCGCAGTAAAGATACACATTCTGGCTGATGAATCCCGTGTCTGTGGCAGAATAGAAATCCTTCTGCTTCTCATCATCCCGGGTGATCCTGGAGTAATCTGATACGAAGACGAGGTTGATGGGCGCATCCTTCACAAACGATTGCGTCCCTGTGACGGCCCGGATATCTCCTGCCAGAACGGGCTCCAGCGTATGCGTCCCGGCATCGTACAGGTACAGACCGTGAGCATCGGCCACGTAGATGTCGATCTCCTGCCAGTTGACCGCAGACGGTGCCGTGCGCTTCCCGGATTCCGGGCGGTTGATGCCAAAGGCAGCCCAGAGCAGGTTGGAGAGGTCCTGATCGGACAGGCTCTTGGGGCTGAAGGCGCGAGACGAATTTCTCTCCGCCAGCGCCTGCATCAGGGGCATGCCGCCCTCGGTCTGCGGCTTCAGGAGTTTGATGGGCCGGAGCTCTTGGGCACGCGTCAGGGCAGGACAGAGGACGAGTACGGTCAAGATCAAGCATACGGCGGTCAATGTTTTTCTATTCATGATATGTCTCCTTAACATGGTATATTCATTGTCGGGATGGTTCTGTTTTCATCACCATCCTTCCGTCTTGTGGATAAAACAAGATGTCACTGGCGACGGATGGTGTGCATTTTCCTTATCACGTCCGATGTTGGGGTACGGATACAAAGATAGCAAGAACAGAGCCCGAAGTCAAGCCGTGATGTGAGTTATGTGCTTTGCGGATGGCCGGACGTTGGGATGGTCAGTGAGCGGTCAGGTGGGATGTGATGAATGCCATGGCCCGCCGGATGATATGTCTCGACACGAAGATATCGTCGCGGATATAGGAAGCATGCCTGCCGTGAGTAACTTCTATACAGAATGGTGAGAGATAGGCCGGATTTCACGGTGACCGTATAAGTTCCCCTCCTTCATTCTGCGTGGGAAAGCTGCCGCACGGCGGGCATTCTTCCGTTTTAAAAGGCGATAGAGAAGCCTGATGAAGGATTTCCCTTATTCACGAGGATAGCCGTAATATATCTTTGTCACAATCTTCCAACCGTCATTGAATTTATACAGGCACAGATAATCGGTATATATTTGCTTCGATTTATCTTTGTTGTAGATGTCTACTGTGGCAACGGCCGCATATCCGGTTATTTGAATGTCCTTGAATGCATATGTGATATTTTCATTGTAGGGACCCGGCTTTCTTTCAAAATAGCCTGCAAAATGCTTGACCGCGGAACCCTTCATCAATGTCTTATTTTTGGGTTCAAAATAGACAATATCGCAGGCGTCATGCCAGTTGGCCTTTATCAACGTTGTATCTCCCTTGAGAAAGACACC
>CAZTKR010000147.1:0-9112 GCA_964614115.1 uncultured bacterium
ACGTTTTAACGATGAGGAAGATTATACGGTGATGGGCGTCATCGATCATATTCCTTTAAATTCACATTTCCGCTTTCACATGCTCTGTTACGTCCAACCCATCTAGGCCCAGAACAAAGAGCAGATGGAAGGCTGGGTTCCGTTCAATTACGCGACCTATATTCTGTTAAGAGAAGGCCAAGATTATAAAGCCCTTGAGGATAAATTCCCGGCCTTTATCGAAAAGCACATGATGTCCGTTAAACAGGCGCTTGGGGGTGCACTGGAATATTTGCTCCAGCCAATGACAGAGATTCATCTTCATTCGACCCTGGAATATGACTTTTCCGATCACAGCGATATCACCTATATTTACATATTTATTGCGATTGCTGTTTTTATCCTGCTCATTGCCTGCATCAATTTTATGAATCTGGCGACGGCGCGTTCATCCAAGCGAGCCCAGGAGATCGGGCTGAGAAAAACATTCGGATCGAACCGGGGAAAACTGCTCTCCCAATTTTTTGGCGAGACAATGCTGTACAGTCTATTTGCTTTCCTGCTGGCGATGACGATTGCCTATTTCACACTCCCGGTATTCAGTTCCATTTCCGGCCGAAGCCTCAGTCTTCATTACTCGGAATTTCCCTGGTTCCTGCCCGGACTCATCCTCTTAAGCGTTTTTGTTGGACTTGCGGCGGGCAGTTATCCCGCATTACTGCTCTCGTCCTTCCAGCCCGCCAGGATATTTAAAGGCCGTATCAAAACAGGCGGACGGGGATTAAGATTTCGTAATGGTCTGGTGGTCTTTCAATTCGCCATTTCCATTTTTCTTATCATCGGTACGGGGACCATCGTGGATCAACTTCATTATATGAAAAACAAGCGACTGGGTTTTGACAAAGAACATGTGATTGTGTTGAGGATTCGAAGCAGCCGTATTCAGGAATCGGTCCAGACATTTAATACGGATCTGGAACGCTTTCACGACATCGCGAGTGTGGCCGTGACGAATCACGTGCCTGTTGAGTTGACCAGCACCGACGCCTGTGTTCCTGATGGATACCCGGAGGGGCAATCGTCTATTTTTATTCGTTCCATGGCCGCTGATGAGGACCTCATCCCAACATTGAAATTGGAACTGGTAGCAGGCCGCAACTTTTCTAAAGAATTCACTACCGATGAAAACGAAGCCGTGATCATCAACGAAACGGCTGTAGAGCGTTTCGGCTGGGACGATCCCATCGGGGAGTCGTTACATTTTAGGGTGGGATCAGGACTTGATGAGCGTGATCCCAAGACGGTTATCGGCGTGGTAAAAGATTTCCACATTCAATCCCTTCATCGGCCGATTGAACCGTTGTATATCAGCAATAATGTGCATCAATTGGCGCCCAATTACCTTTTAGTCAGGACGAGGGCCGGAAGCATTCCGTCCACCCTTGCGTTTCTCAAAGAAACTTGGCAGAGAACGGATCCCGACCGACCGTTCGATTATTCCTTCTTGGATGACCAACTGGATAGCTTGTACAGAGCCGAGGTAAAACTCAGGACTATCTTTTCATATTTTACGGGTTTTGCCATCTTCATAGCCTGCCTGGGACTCTTCGGCCTCGCCTCGTTCACGGCCGAGCAGAGGACGAAAGAGATCGGTATTCGAAAGGTCCTGGGATCATCGATTGTCGGGATTCTGTTTTTACTCATCAAGGAATTCACGAAATGGGTCATCGTGGCGAACATCGTGGCCTGGCCCCTGGCCTATTTTGCGCTTAATCGCTGGCTGCAACATTTTGCCTACCGTACGGATATGAGCCTCTGGATGTTTCTGCTGTCGGGTATTCTGGCTTTATTGATTGCGCTAATCACCGTGGGTTATCAGGCCGTTAAGGCGGCCCGGGCCAATCCGGTGAAGAGTCTCAGGTATGAGTAATTAGAAACGATCCCGAAGCCTGCATCGCCATATCCAAGCGTTCCCTCGTGCGTACCTGCGAGATGGAGATAAACTGTTATTTGGATAATAGAAATTCGTAGTAAGAACGATGGCCCCGGACGCGTGTCCCAGGCCATCGGTGTGTGATGGGCTTTATCTTAGCAAGAGCATCTTTCGGCTGTCTGTATGCTGCCCTGTCCGGAGGATGCAGACGTATACGCCGGATCCCATAAGATGGCCAGATGCATCGGTCCCGTCCCATACGGCCTGGTGATGACCGGCGGATCTGTGGCTCTCCACCAGGGTTTTCACCTCCTGGCCCAGTGCGTTGTATACGCTGATCCGGACGGAGCTTGCCACCGGCAACTCGTATGGAATGACCGTCCGGGGGTTGAAGGGATTGGGATGGTTCTGTCCAAGAGTAAAAGCAGCCGGCGTGCCGGATGACGAAGACTCGACAGGTGTATTCTCCTGCAGGAGCTGTTGATACGTCTGACCCGTCGGTGTCATATTGCCCATCCACATGTTGACTCCCACGACCTGATCGACCGCGGCGTAACGTTGCGTGGCCGCCAATGCCCGCGTGGTATCGTTGTATGGGATGTATCCCCAGAAGTAGCGCATCCAGAACAAGGAGGTAAAGTCCGTTTGTATATAATGGGACAACGTTACCATCAATTCTATGAACGTCTGGTCGAGGGGTGTCCAGAAGTCGAACACATCCCTGGGGAAGATGTCCAGGTGGTTGATCTCCGGGTCCGCCATTTCGGCTTGGGATGTCTTGTATAGCCACGACTCGCCCAGGACGATTTTTTTATTGTTGGTTTGGGCGATTTGCTGGATGGTCTCCATCCGGTCGATGATCAGGTCGCCGTGGATGGGATAGATATGAATGTCCAAGTAGTCGATGGAGGTATTTTCGGACAGACTTTGTATATACGTCATGTCGTCCCATGTACCGGCACCGGCACCCACCAGGGTTCCGTCCCTGTCCAGGCCGTCCAGGACGAAATTGACGATGTCCGTGACGTTATCCACAGAGAATTCCAGCCCCGTGTTCCTGGCCTGAGTCGCGGGTTCGGTTTCGATAGTCAAATAATCGGGATGAAACTCATGGATCACGGTTTGGGCCATCTGGCGTTTTTCGTTTTTATACTGCTCCAGAGTCAAGCCGGTAAAATCGACATCCTGCCGACCGAAGATCGAGTCCGTGAAGACGGTCTGAATGGCGATGAGGAGCGTGAATCCCCGGTTTCGGATTTCTGCTGTGACGTTCCGGAAGAATTCGATGTAGTCGTCGGATCTGGGAAACGTGGGAACGATGACAGGGTACTTGATGTCGATGGAAACGCCCGTGACGCCCAGGGTCTGGAACGCATCCAAGTTGAATTTAACGGCCTCGAAGACCTGAGGGTCCAGAACCATGTCTCCCCGATTGGCACTGGCGGCCAGGAGTTCGGTGGCGAAAACCACGGGGTGTTTCGACCCGTCCCAGTTTAAGGATACGTAATCGTTCAGGTCGTCGAGTTTTGTTTCGAGTTGGTCATAAAGGTCTCGAAATTCACCGGGTACATCGGACACGGAATGCGTTGCCGTCGGCTGGGCATTTGCCAGGTTCACCGAAGAACTCAGCACAACCGAGAGAATGAGGTGTTTCAGGGTGCGTTTCATTTCTCGTCCTCCAGATGTATCGTTTTTTCCTAAACGTGAAAATATGAATTTTCTCTATTGAAATGGCATACAGGTGTGTGATAATGGGCCTTCCCCGTCCCATTCCATTCGGAAAAAGTAGAATCCGGAACTCATCGAGATTAAAGATCGCAAAAGTAGTGCCAAATACTTTTTTATTAATGCTTTATTGATATGCTGTGAGCCGTTCGCGTCGTTATCGATACTTGTATTTTGATAGCGTGTTTCCATGATCAGGGTTCCCTATATGCAACAACTGGGAGAGGGGATCGATGTACGGACCATGGATTTGTTTTAAATATCCCCTTCCCAGTTGTCTGTGTTCTATGAATAAACGTCCCAGTCAAAAGAATATTGCCCGATGGGCGCCATCTATCTTCTCCATGGACAGGTCTTATTCCAACCCTCCATCTTTCTCCTTGACAAGATACCAAATTATGTTTACATTTTTTTAATTTCGTATGTCTTAGGGAATGGAAACCGGCACCCGACGATTTAGGTACCTAGGACTTTTGCAGGAGGGGTAAGCGATGGAGAGAATTCTCGTTGTCGAGGATGACGAGGGCATCCAGGATCTGCTATCGGAGGCATTACCCAGGTGGGGATACGAACCTGTCTTTGCACAGAACGGTATGATGGGATTACGGACATTCCGGTCGCAAGCATTTTCTGTCATCATTACAGACATCAGAATGCCGGTTATGGACGGCGTGACCATGTTGAAGACGATTAAAGAGGAAAATCCCAGAGTCCCCATCATCATCATTACCGGATACCCCTCCGTGGACTCGGCCGTCGAAAGTCTGGAAGAAGGAGCGGATTATTATCTGATCAAACCGATTAACCTGGATGATCTTCACGCGAAAATCAGAAAGTCCCTGGAGAAACGGGAAATACAGAAGTCTCTCGCATCCACGAAGATCGTCAACACGATTTTGCTCATACTCATTCCTGCATGGATCATCGCCGGGTATGTACTGGCCAAGTTGTGGGAGTAGGCGTGTCGAAATCATCCGACGTATACGGCCCTTGACGATGTCAGGGGTTTCTTTTTGGCATGAAACGGACGGGCCGAGGAAACAAAGAATGATGTCAGGATTTGTGTCGAAGGTGTGGGGTGTCCCGCGCCATTCCCGTAGCACTCTTGGAGGACAAGCATGAAAAAACGTCGTGTACCACTTTTCAGGATAGGGATCGTCATCACGCTGGCTTTTTTTTCTCCGGCGTGGCCGCAATACGGCGCACATCCATACAACGACAGAGGAAGCCTTCAGCGTATATCCCAGGAAAAGTTCACCTTTGCGGTTCTGGGTGACCGGACGGGAAGCGGGCCGGACAGTTGGCGGGTGTTCGATGAAGCGGTATCGGAGATCAACCGGTTGCGGCCGGATTTTGTGGTTATGATCGGGGATGTGATCGAAGACAGTGCGACTCATCCTGCCCGGATCGATGCCCTGTGGGATGAGGCCAGACAGCATCTGGATTCCCTGAACGTTCCTCTTTTCCTCGTGCCGGGGAATCACGACATCTGGGACAGAACGAGCTATGCAGCCTGGGGCCGATGTGTCGGAGAAACGTATACGGCGTTTTCCTACAGAGGTTGCCGGTTTGTCCTCCTGAACACGGAAGAGATACACGGTACGGGGGAAGAAGGATTCGGTTCTCGACAGTTGGCCTTCATCGAAGATGAGATCCGGCAGAACCGGCATGCCAAGCAGTTTTTTTTCTTTTGCCATCAGCCTGTTTGGATGTTCTCGGGTCCTCTGAAATCCCAGTGGGAGCACATCGAATCGCTACTCGGAGGAATCCGGTATTCTGTATTTACGGGGCATCTCCATGTTCTGGGGGCCACCCAGAGGAACGGCCAGAGGCATCTGGTCGTCGGGCCTACAGGCGGGGAGATGCATCTCCCCAGGAATCCGTCACTGGGATTTTTTCACCATTATACCTGGGTGTCCGTGGAAGGAGCGTCGTCGTATGTGGCATTCGTCGAACCGGGTCGCGTGTATTCGGAGACCTTGGCTCGCAAAGCGTATCAACGCTACCTCCTGGGCAGGACTTTACTCAAGGGGAAGCTTCCGTTTTCGGTCCCCGATAAAAAAATTCCTTGATCCAATTGGATCGAAACCTTATCTTTAGTTTTGGATGTTTGAATGATGAGTTTATCGATGAATAAAAGCATCATGCTCACAAAGAAACCGAAGTTGAACGATCCCTGCTTAGTCGCGGCCTGGCCGGGCATGGGCAGTGTGGCTATCACGGCCGTGAGCTATCTGAAAGATCAACTGAATGCCAAGCTGTTGGGTGAAGTCGGTTCCGGCGATTATTTTGCCGCCACCGGGGCGAACGTGAACAAACAAATCATCAAAGCACCGGAATCCCCTAAAAACCAGTTTTTCTATTATCAATCCAATACCACGACAAGTGATATCGTTTTTTTCCAGGGGAGTGTCCAGCCCATCCCCCATAAGGAGTACGAATTTGCCAAGCAGATACTGAGGATCGCTCAGTCGTTGGGTGTTAAATCGGTGTACACCGCAGCGGCCGCTCCCTCGGATATGCATTTTAAGGACACGCCTCGGGTCTTCGCGGCACCCAACGATCAGAACCTGCTTAAAAAGTTGCTGGAATACGACGTGCACTTCATGGGTGAGGGCACGATTGCCGGTTTAAATGGTCTGCTGGTGAGTGTGGCTGCGGAGATGGGTATGAATGGCGTTTGTCTTTTGGGGGAAATCCCGTTTTTCACGGCTCAGATCGAATTCCCAAGAGCGTCTCTGCGTGTCTTGGAAGTCATGGTCAAGCTTTTAAAAATCAATGTCGATATGATGGACCTGGAGCTTTTTGCCGAGCAGAAGGAAAAAGAGATCGAACCTCTGGCTTCCCTCCTGTCGAAGAAAAAACCGGAATCCGATGGGTCTCAACAGGAAGAGACCATCGTTCCGCCTCAGGAAGAGAAAATACCCCGATCGGTACGACTAAAGATCGAAAAGTTGTTCAGACAGGCCGAGTTTGATCGTACCTACAAGAGCAAGATGAAACTGAAAGAGGAACTGGACAAATGGGAATTGTTCGATGATTATCAAGACCGGTTCCTGGACCTCTTCCGAAAAGATGGAGCCGAATCGTAAGCAGGCTGTGACGGACGATGCGGTCACGATACCCGTCGATCCTGTAAGCTAAAAAGAATTACCCCACCGCGACAATGCTTGTATTCATGAAGGTCATCACTTGAAGAGAGAATATCCCCAGGCGCCCATACCTGCGGTAAGCGGGGTGGTGTTCGACGACGAAGGGCGCGTGCTTCTGATTCGCAGAGCACGTCTTCCGGCCAAGGACAAATGGAGCCTGCCCGGCGGCGTCGTTCATCTGGGTGAAGAACTCTCCGAGGCCCTGAAGAGAGAAATTAAGGAAGAGTGCGGGCTGGTCGTGGAACCGGGGCCCCTCCTGGCCGTGACATCTCGTATTATCCATGATGCTGAGGAGAGGATCCAGTACCACTATGTTTTACTCGATTATCTTTGCTATTGGGTTAGCGGCCGGCTCGAGGCTTCCTCAGATGCCCGTGACGCCCGCTGGCTCCATATGGATGAAGCGGAGCAGATGGACCTGACGGAAGGTTTACTCGACGTGGTGCGAAGGGGAGAAGCCTTATGCGACAGCAACGGGTCCAAACCTGGTAGGAGGCCATGAATGGAATGCCGCTGGAATGGATGGATACCCGCAGCTTTTTTTATCCTCACCAACTGCGGCCCGGCCAGGCCGAGAATCGAGATCAGCGGGTATGATTTTACCTATCAAGGGCAAACCTACCGTATCGAGAGCGTTGCTCCCAATTTTGCCGAGGGGTACAACCTGCTCCTCCGAAAAGAGGGGGAACGCTTCGTATTCAAAGCGACGGATAAAGAGCAGGACGGCGTGCTCGACCGCGTTGATATCGGAGAGCTCTCCCTGGAGAATGCCCGGGCGATTTATCGAGAAGGACTCACAGCAGGAGACAAGCTGGGAAAGGTCAAAAGAAAGATAGTTGCCAGGGATTACAGAACCGTCCTGGGTGGGCGCAGCATCACGATGGTAACCTACATTCTCGCATTGGGTGGCATGTACAATAAGCTCATCATCGATGACCGTTTCCACAGAGAGTCCATCGTCATCGATGAGGATTCTGATGGAATCATCAATGGGGTGGAAAAAGGACGAGACAGTCTGGACAATTATCAGAAGCTATACGACCGGGTGCTGGGCCAGGGTGTGAAACAGGGCCGTATCGAGAAATGGGAGGGCAAGTATCTGGTCGTTCTTCGATGAGGTATCGAGGATATTTCGGTACTCTACAGCATCGGAACGATCAGGGTCGCTTATCCTTCAACCTATTTCCCCAACAACATCCCATTTAAATAGTATACATCAATGTATGAATAGACACTTCGTCGAGAAGTTGGGTTCACTGGTGAGGTTCACGCCCAGTTTTCTCAAGCCGGCCTCGTCGCCGGGAGGCGGAATGTGTGTCATGTGGACTTCGCAGCCGCGCAGGTCTTTCAGTTTTTCCATGGCGGCCTGAGCCGTGGGATTGGTGGCGGCACTGATGCCCAGGGCGATGAGCGTCTCTTCCAGATTCAGGCTGACGTTTTTGGCGTTGAGTACGTCCTTCTTGAGATTTCCGATGGACTCGGTGACGTTGGGCGAAAGCAGATGAATCTCGTCGGGAATATTGGCCAGGTGCTTGATGGCATTCAGGATCAGACTGGAGGATGCATGCATCAGGGGAGAGTTCTTGCCCGTGATAATCGTGTTTCCCCTCAGTTCGATGGCCGCTCCGCAGTAAATGCCGTCGTGCCCCTTGCCTTTCCGCTTTGCCTCCGTGGCGGCCTCCCCCGCGGGCGTAACCACACTGCGAGCCTCGGATTTGACGTTCAATTCTTCCATCAACAGCTCTACCCTCTGGACGGTTTTCTTGTCCGTGAATCCCATGGCGTACTCGCACATGTAACGGTATCGTCGGCGTATGAGCTCCTGTTTTGCCGCTTCCTGTACGATGGCATCGTCCACGATACCAAAGCCTGCCCTGTTGACTCCCATGTCTGTGGGTGACTGGTAGACGGAGTCTGTTCCGGTGATTTTTACCAGGATTCTCTTGAGTACGGGAAAGATCTCCACATCCCGGTTATAATTGACGGCCGTTTTTCCATAGGCTTCGAGATGATAGGGATCGATCTCATTATAGTCCTGTAGATCGGCAGTGGCTGCCTCGTAAGCCACGTTCACGGGATGCTTTAAGGGTAGGTTCCATATGGGGAAGGTTTCGAATTTGGCATAACCCGATTGGATGTCCCTTTTATAATCGTGGTAGAGCTGAGACAGACAGGTGGCCAGCTTGCCGCTTCCCGGTCCTGGTCCTGTGATGACGACGAGAGGCTTATCTGAAGAGACATATTCATTGGCTCCGTAACCTTCATCGCTCATGATGACATCTATATCTGTCGGGTACCCTTTCGTGTAGCGATGTGTGAAGAC
>CAZTKR010000148.1:0-9033 GCA_964614115.1 uncultured bacterium
TTTTATAACTCTGAAAAAATATTTCTATGGGTTATTAAAAGATATCATTCCAATGATTTCGCAACGCGAAAACCGATGAACGAATTCGACACCTGATCATCATATATACCTCGATACGAGGATCGACAGAATGCTGAATTATCCGCGTAAGATCCTCCCCTCCAGAGAGCAACTTTTCCGGGAAGCCGGCCGATAAGCAAGAGCGGTCCTGGACCTTTTGGATTTTCCGCAGGACTTTTGGAGTAGTAACTCGGATCGTAAGCATCGAACACAAACTCCGCGGCGTTTCCTGCCATGTCGTAGAGTCCGTACGGATTCGGAGGAAACGAGCCCACGGGTGCGACTCTCGTGTATCCGTCTGTACCGTCGATACCCGCGTAATTGGCCAGGTCATGGCCGATGGTCCCATCTTGTGTGCCATAGGCCAGTTGTAATCCTCCCCGGCATGCCTTCTCCCATTCGGCCTCGGTGGGCAGGCGGTAACCGTAGAGAGCACAAAAGGCTGAAGCACCGTACCATGTAACACCGATCACCGGATCGTCTTCAAAACCGGGTTTGATCCGAAAATCTGCGTGACTCATCCCCTGATCTTGATACTCGAAATACTCTTCCGAGAACCTGAAATATTCCAACCAAGCGTATGGCCCTCTCCGCCCCGTCACGATGGGCGTTGAGATGAGGATATCACCGGAGGTGATTCCCTTGTTTATGAAGTTGGCATACTGGCTGTTGGTAACTTCATACTTGCTGATCTGAAACGCATCGAGATAGACGTTATGGGCTGGCTTCTCGTTGTACAATCCACCATCATCACCCATGGTGAAGGAACCCGCCGGAATGGTTATCATGTCGAAAAACACACTGCTGATATCCTGCACTTGTATATAACAACGGGACGTGAGTGCGTGGTAAGCAGCAACGACCGTCTCTAATCCTGTTACTCCTGAATTTGAAATGAATAAACCGGTCCCGTCGATGGTTCCTATTTGTCCAGGAGTCGAGGACCAATCCACCAGATCAGTAACGTTCTCCGTAACCACCTCGTTACTGTTTGCTATGTAAAACTCAGCTATGGCTTCCAACCGAACCTTTTCTCCGGGTGATACAGTTACCCGTCCAGGCCATACCATGAGGGATCGTGCTCTTCTTGTGATTTCAATTTCAACGCTGTCTCTCTGACCTTGAAACTCGGCACAGACTATTTCCATACCCATGGAATCCAGTAATGCTGTGAACAGACCCTGCTGATTTAAACTACCCGCACGTCCGGGTGATATACTCCAACTCGTCCTGTCTGTAACGTCATCGGCGATACCGTTTGTATATCCGGCGATGGCTGCCAGTTGAATCGAACCACCGGAGTAGATGGTCAATGAAGTGGCACTGATTTCTAAGGAAACGGGTGTCTTCATAGGTGGTGTTAAATCGTTGTTGCATACGACAAATAGAAACAGGCAAAGAATGATGTTCCCTATGAAGGCCCATCGACTTCTTGTGGTGGTAAAACTTTCGAAATCATGACTCATATCAGAATACTCACTTCACTAAAAAATATCCACCTTCTCTTCGGAAAGGCATCTTCAGATAATTTGGGCAAAGCTCCTCAACATCGGAACCCAGACTCTCCTTCAGCTCTTTTGGAATCCGCTCATGAGCGATAAGAATATAGGGAATGATCATATAATCCCCGGGCACCAGGGGAGACGTGAGGGTGTTAAAGTTCATGCTGACCGTTCTTTCTACTCTACTGACTAAGATAGGAATACGTGTGTTTAAGTTCTGTACGGCTGCGTATATCGAGACTTCCTCGCTGTCCTGACGCTTTACGAGTACAGCTCCCAGCGTTCCACCCAATGACTGAGGTAGGATGACCGTAACCGAATCGGTAGACGACAGGGTGACACTTACTTGAATCGGACCCGTATAAGCCGCCTGCATGTGAGGAGGCTCCATCGATGTTCGAATCCTTAGAAATCGCTCCAGCTCAATCGGGGGCGTGAGACGACCATCCTCATTGATGTTCGCCCTGGAATATACAAATTCACCGTCCCGGACCACGACTTGGGCAGAATCAAGATAATAATTGGCTAAATAGAAGTATATGTTGTAAACGCCACTGAGCCCACCCATCGATCCCTGGCCGGATTCACGCGGTAAAGTAACGGTGAAATCGCCCGATTCGTTGGTATACGTGCCCACATTAAAACCCGAAATCCACACGTATACGCCCTCGGCATTCCCACCGTCATAAAGATAAACACTGCCCACGATCTCCCGGTGACCAGATGTGATCTTATCACCGCCAAAAGGATTCTGCGTGCAGCGCATTATGACGAGCATCGTACAAATCACAAGCAGGTATCGCAATGAATTCATCAGATTCTCCTCCTGGAAAACGGCTTTTCTCTATGACCTTTCTTAGTACTGCGCGCCCATCGTCACGTAGTAACGGCGATCCCGTATAGCCAGTCCCTGTAAAATCGTCGTATCCTCGTTCAACAGGTTCCGACCACTGGCATTGGCGAACAGCTTCAATCGACCCAACTGAAAGGTCTTGCTCAGGTGCACATCCATGTTCGTAAACTCCGGCAGGGATATCTCTGCAAAACGCTCCCCCCCTGACTCGCGTACCCAGCCCGATTGCTCGCCCTCCTTAAACAGGTGTACCTGGAGGGAATATCCCGCATGATCCAGTATGAAATTCGCCGTATGCTTGTAATCCGATTTATACGGAAACGCCGCCTTCTCGGATATGAAGTACTTCGCTACTCCCAACTCCACGGTCACTTTCTTGCGGAAGAAAAACACACTCCATTTGGTCTCGAAACCGCTGATGCGTGCATCTGGTACGTTGTCGTAGAACATCACCGGTATACCCGGAAGCGTCAGGGAGCGGAACTTTTCGTCGTACTGATTCTTGAAGTAATTTCCGGAAATTTCCCAACCGTAAAGCGCTCCCCGGTCATGAAGCTCCCTGCCCAGCACGGCCGAAAGCTCTACACTCCGGTTCCTCTCAGGACGGAGTGACGCCGTCGATGAGCTGTAAAACGACGGAAGACTGATCTGCTGAAAAAGTGTTGGAAACTTCGTGTTGTACCCAAAACTGATGTGTGCGCTGAAGGTCATGTCACGACGATACCCCGATAAACTCAACGCGAGCTTGAACATCGTCTCATCCCAATGATTATCGCCGAACAAACCCGCCTCACCTTCCCCACGCACCACGGCATCGGACTGCGTATCGGATACCCAATCCTGACGAACACTCCCATCGAGGTCTACCGAATGCAGAAACGATGAATCCAGACTCCCGTGAAGCTTGGCTATACCCACCAAACCATGATGATGACGCTCGAATACCGATGACTCCAAACCCAACGGCTCTTCCCTAAGGTTTCGACGTTCATCGGTAAAATCCAACCTGTTGTACTTGTACTGATGTGAAAACAACAACTCCAACGATTTGAACCGAAATCCCTTCTTCGTATTCACCTGTATCGTACGATCGTCTATGCTCCAGTACATCGCGCCCGTACCACTGGTCAAATACTGTTCCTCATCCAATCGACCCAGCGATACCGACATATCAATATCCGTGACCGCGCCAATATCCCCATCAAACTGTAGCGATAACAATTCGTTTACGTTCAGCAGACTCTCCACATCACGGGGGTTGTTGTACTCCAAGGATGTATACGTGTACATGGCACTCAAACTGCTGGCTGGACTCCCATCGGCATGCTCCCGAAAACTCCACGTCAAATTCGCCGTATGATGATACGACTTGTTCTCCAAACGACCCTCCTCCTCGGGCATATCCGAAAACTGACGCTGCATCCCACCACGCTTGAAACTGTACGATCCGTGAAGCGGACCTAAACGCTTATAAAAGTGAAGTCCCCAATTACCGGAACGGTACGTCCCGATTCGCTGATTAAACCGCACGTTGTAATCGTACTGGCGCTTCGGTACGATGTTCACCACACCACTGAATGCCTCCGGACCGTAAAGAGCCGTGTTGCTGCCCTTAATAATCTCGAACCGCTCCACATCCTCCAAATCCACCAATGAGAAATCAAACACATTGTCAAACGACCGGTTCAATCGTATCCCGTTGTAAAGCACGATGATATCATCCGGATTGCCGCCACGAATCGATATCGTTTTTTTACCACTCAAATCTTCCTCTACTTGAACGCTGTGATCCGTCCGAAGCAAATCCCCGGCATCCACGTACCCCCGTATCTCAAATCGCTTTGCCTCCAATGTCGATACCGTCTGGGGTAAATCCTTGGATATCTCCAGCTCCTGTTCCCGTTCTTCCTCCATCGTGACACCACGAAGCGGGATCACCCGCGGTTGAAGAAACACGTCTCCATCTTCCAAAAGCGCATCCAGGGATACCTCCTTCTCCTCGTAAGCGATATGACGAAACACGATTACCGCCTCGATGGCACCGCGGGGCACCCGAAGACTATACCGTCCCGTAAAATCACTGGTTACTCCTACTTGGGTGCCCTTGATGAAAATGTTCACGTTGCTGATCTGATGATGCGTGTTCACATCCTGCACATAACCGGTCACAACACGATCTTGAGAATACGTATACCCAACACACATAAACAGGAATACCATCAAACAAATCAATATCCTGGCTCTGTACGCCATCACGTCACTCCTCTTTTAAGGATACGATAATTCTTACACACCACACGATATCATAATTTGCAGTGGAATCACGAAAATAACCGAGGGACAGTGGATTGTTACTATAACACATACGGTTGTCTTTCTCTCTCCCATATGATGCGATAAACTTCAGATTAAAAAGAGCTTCTATTTCTAAGACGTTTATTACAGTTAGTTTCCCTTATAAAGGGTTTCAGGGGGGTGTTTTTCCATAGAATGTGAAAACCCCATCCCGGTGTCTCAGGATGGGGCTGACAAGTCGAGTGACGCGTCTATCTTAAAAAATCCTCCCAATTATCGTAGTATATTTCCCCTCGCTTGGTCGAGAATACTTGCTGATACTCACCCGTACCGTACCGATCGACGAAGATCCACATGACTCCACCTTCAATGCCGTGGTAATACCACTCTTCATACGGCTTGGTATCGCTCGTCTGAGGACTTCTCTCTCGCTGGTCGGGTTTGCCAAAAAGCACATAGACACGACCCATATCGGTCTTCCATCCTTCTTTTCCGAATTTTGTGAATTCGTCGTTGGCCTCCTCAATTCGTCGCATGAATTCCAATCGATGAATCGGTGGCTGGCCCCTACGCCCCTTCAGGATTTCGGTCCAGAAATTAGCCAGGAATTCCCTTTTACCTACCTCAGAGCCCAGCTGCTTATACATATTTTTCTCTTCTTTTGTGGCAATATAGTCTGCCCGCATGAACTCCTCATCCAATTCTTTCTCTGACATTCCTTCGAATACATTCGTTTCGAATGCAAGTGCCGTTCGCTGGGGAGCCTCTATCGTGGGATTATACACAAAAAGTGTTTTTTCCTTTCGGATGACTTCCTGAGCATCCTGGTCTAACAGCATAAAACGAAACGCATATTTGCCAGAAGCGAGGGTGGTCATGTTCAACGTACCCACATCAACCACATCCACAGCACCGTATTGTAATTTCCTGGATGCCTCCTTCAACACATTGTCGTTACCGTCAACGATAACGGTTTTTTTCTCGTAGGTTGCGTTGGGATCCAGGTTGTATAATTCAAGGTAATGGAATACAACCGGATAGGCTGTCGGCCCGAATATCAACGTGGGATTAGGAATAACTTCTAGATTGTTCTTATAGAAAGCATTATCGGTGACCGAAGAGGATGCGATCTTACTGCACAACTCCAATTCACTGCTGACGAGTTGGTCTGGTAAAGGCTCGATCTGAATTTGAAAAATGGCCTCATCCCTGCGGGATCTGTCGATAGAATCTGTTGCCACAACCTCCAGGGTATATGGACCAAACGGGAGCGCATAACCCGCCTGAGTGACAAACGGAAATCGATAAGCCACATCGCTGGTATCGGTTACGGAAATCGGCAGGGTTTCGCTCTCGTTCACGATCACAACTTCGGTTTCGTTATTCGTCAGCCGTGTCGTAAGAACGATACCACCCCTGAATTTATCATCCGTCCAATGATACGTCAGCAAATGGGGATAAAAACCATGATAGACTTCCAGATATCCCGACTGATCATCATTACGGAACGTGGCATAATCGAGATTGACAATGAATGACGACGTGGGGACAAGACTTTGTGCCGCAAGATCGAGACGAGGGATGAAGCCCAGAACCATTAGCAATACGACCTTTTTCATGATGTGTAAACCTCCCTTTTTATGATATATATCTATTGAATACGCTTGTTCGCTTGATCATACAATTATACGGATTAAAGACACAATACCCTCAGTAAAATGGATGCCATCAGTTCGAAATTAAATTGGCGAGCAACTTGAATGCGCCCGGATGTATATTCAACCATTGGGGAGCCAAAGCCAAGTCTACGTAGGTCATCTTCCCTTTTCCTGATTCTGAAACGACGATAAGGGGTAACCTCTGGTTCTCTGTTCGAAGAGGTACCTGGCCATTCTCTATATCACTGGCAGACACACCGTTGTAAGCCCGTAAGAAAAGCCATTCGCTCCAATCTGCTGACGTTATCCTATTGGGCGTGGAAAACAAAGGATACCTATCGTCCATGATAACAGATGTATTCTCATCCAATAAGACGTTTGACTCAAGAGAAATCCCTTCCCACAGCGGCTGCTCATTCCATATGTCAGCGTCCTGAGCCAGTATGATGAGATGGCCGCCACGATGGACAAAATCAGATAACGTTTGTGCATGATGTATGAAATCGGGTTTCAGTGATAACACTCGCTGGTCGGCGATGAGTACCTCCATTTTCTCAATTCGCCTTGATAGGGCGGTGTTTACGTCTACATGTACGAATTGGACATTCATACGTTCGAGCGTGGCCTCGAGGGGGCCGTCTTCCAATCCCATGATAACGCCCACTTTTTTCGATGGATCGATTTCAGCATTGAACTTCCTGGCCACGATATTTGCCACGTCGGTGTCATAAATACGTAGGGGCACGATGTAGCTCCCTTCCTTGGGATCGGACCTCCAGGAAAGGTGCAGTGTGTCCTGCAACCATTCCTCTTTCGTATCGAATATAAACGGTACTTCGGATGATGTAGCCAACGCATCGTCGATTCTCAACGTATCCCGAACACCATCCTTGGATATGTTCATCAGTCGGACAGCAACTTTCTCGCCCGAAATCAACCGTACGACCGGAGTCAGCACTTCGGTGATGAACCGGGGTGCAAACAGAATATTGATTCGCTGGTTGTAAACAAAACTCTGGGTTTCCGATGACGCTTGGTGTATGATATAAAAATCGAACGGTGTGCCGTATGTTATGGATGTTTCATGAAATTGACCTGGCGGCAACGAATATTCAACCTTCAAGGGCGTGAGTATGCGATACGCCTCACCTACCGTCAGTGTCCATTTTTTTTTCATATCCTCGTTGACAGCCCAACCCTGTTCAACATTCACGCCCGGAAAGTATATATCCGTCTTGCCCTCACTGGCCTTCCATCCCTTCACCTCTTTTATCGTTAAAAAAGCAAGTTGTCTTTCTGTAAGAATTCTATCACTGATGCTGTACTCGACCTCGATACCCTGAAGAGAACAACGAAGCTTCTCGAGTTCCCATTTCCACTGATACAACGCTCTTTTTTCTTCGATTGTAAATTTATATCTTCGTGTCAGACCCAGGTTGACCGATTCCATGACAGACACCAGCTTTTCCAGCGCATCATCGGTTTTTCCATGCATCACTTCATCGGTCAACTCATCGATCCTTCCTTGTATTGCCGAAAGATTTTCCGAATGGCAGGATCCCAATCCCTCATCGATCTCTTTGAGAATTTCCTGCCCATCCGGATAAATCCGTTTGTATTTCGGCTCTGTATGCCTCCGCCAAAGAGACCTTTGAATCGACAGGGACACGTACTCCTCTGCGGCTTCCTGACCCAAATCCCGATATGTCCGCTTCCACCGGGGATGCCTGCCATCGACAGGTATGGAAATGCCTCGTCCGTCCCCTTCATCGACGAAAACACGACTGACCTCCCAGGATTGGGTATACGCTGCATCCAACCTCGACCGGGCGGTACCCTCTGGAATGATGCGCTTGATTGTGCTGAGTAAATCGGAGTTTAGCACTTCCCAGCAAGGGCTCTTTCCGCCGGCTCTCCAATCGCGTGCGAGAAGGACAACATCGGGTTTAAATTGAATCAACACCTTTTCCAGCCGTTGCTGCAATGAATCACTGGACCACACACTCCGCACTTTATGTGTATCCCTGGCAGAAGCGATATCGGGCATATTGAGAAAACGGGCCTGCCCGTCTAATAAGGATATAGCACGATGAGCCTCCTCCTGGAGCGTTCCGGCTCGATACGCCGGATATTCCGACTTTGTATCGCTGTCCATCGCCTCACCGTTGGTCACATAGACACTCATGATTTGGGCGCCCTTTCCTAACCGCAAGTATGCCAGTTCAGAAAGGTCTTCATAACCGGGACGTAGGGCGATGGATAGAATACTCAGATTTTGCTTCAGGTCCAGGGCACGCTGATAAAGAGCATTCTGTCCCGTTTCGGGAAAGTATGTTTTTGGCTCCTGGAATCGTCCGCAGGCCAACAGACCCATCATGACAACAAGAATCATCCATCGTAGAAAAACCAATACATGATCCGTTCTAAATAAATGCGCTTTGTGATACCGGTTTGAACACTTCATTGTTCTTTGAAATCCTCCTTCTAATTTCCGATGATTGGAAATCATTCTCTTGGGATCGGGCTTATTTATCCCGACTGCATTGTCGAGACAGACAGCGGTATCTTTTCACTTTTTCTGACCGCTGTAAAATCTCCCGATATATTTCTCTCCCTTATCTGAAAAAATAGGATACTCTTTCTAGAGACATCTTTGTATGCTCTT
>CAZTKR010000149.1:0-8972 GCA_964614115.1 uncultured bacterium
CCTCATGAATATCATTACAATCATTTACTATTTACTCATTGCATATACGTCCATGCTCCTGATTGCCAATCTCGTGAAAAGTAAGAACTGGGAAAAGGAAATTTTATATATTGTTGTTCTCGTGCCTTTTCTGTTAAGGCTGTTCAGGTTAAAGTGAGGTTTTTATGAGTCATAGAAGCGACACGGCCCGGAAAATTATCCTGGGCATCGTGGGTTTGCTCTTGTTCGTTTTTTCGGGAATCAGTTTTTACAAGAGCAGACGGTTGAAGGAGCCCGTTGTGCTGGGGCCCGGTGTGACGCAGGTGAAGAAGCTGAGCGATTATTTTGAGGACATCCGGGGTACGATCAACGACTGCAGCGTGTACTTTCTCGAAGGCGAAGAGGAGGGAGCGACTCTTTTTGTGATGGGCGGGTCGCATCCCGAAGAGCCAGCCGGGAGACTCGCTCCCTGGTTGTTCGTGGAAAACGGTGTGATAGAGAAGGGAAGGATGATCGTCGTGCTGAGCGGGAACCGGAGCGGAACGACGGTAACCCGGATCAGCGGCGGGTATCCGCCCGACTTTACGATACCCACGGCCTGGGGCGGACAGACATTCCGGATGGGAGACCGGTGGTCCAATCCTCTGGATCAATGGCCCGATCCCGAGGTCTATATCCATTACCCCAGCAAGCAGAACCTGGCCTATGTTGATATAAGGAATCTGAACCGATGCTGGCCGGGCCGGCCCAACGGTACGTTGACCGAAAAAACATGCTTTGCCTTCATGGAATTGATCCGAAAAGAGAAGGTGGATATTTTCATCGACCTCCACGAAGCGGAACTCCAGTATCCTGTCATCAGTACCATCGTGACTCATGAAAGGGGAGAGGAATTGGCCACGTTTGTGTCCATGACCCTCACGGATTTTGAAGGTTTCAACATGGGTATGGAGTTCTCCCCGAAAACCCTCCACGGACTCTCCCATCGCGAGGTGGGAGATTTTTCCGGCGCCATTTCCCTTCTCTTCGAAGCGCCGGAACCTTTCCTGGATGCCACACGCGGCAAGACGACCAGAGAACAGCTCCTGACGGGAAAGGATGAATTCGTCGTCAAGGCAGGAGAGCATGGATTGCTCTTTGAGAAAATCGATGAGAACGGATGGCCCATCGATGTGCGTGTCGGCAGGCACACATCGGCCATATTACAGACCATGGAGAGCTGGACCGAGGAACATGCGGAAAGACCGCTGGTTTGCCTGAACGTACCGAAATACGCGGAAGTCATCGACAATGGCACCGGTCATTATTTAAAGGATCCAACACAGGCAGACCCTGAGCGTGTCGTCTACGAATAAGGAGACAGGTCCCATCCCTCATCCATATCATCCAATGCGTATCCAATCGTTCCAGGAACAGAGTGCTAATGGATGCGTCGCCGTGCCGATTCGATGCTGTCCGGGATGGAAATACAAGAATTACTGAATAGCAGAAAAGCAGCAGTCGTACGTACGATATTAAAAAGGCTTCCCCGAAATGAGGAAGCCTTTTCATTATTGGCGAGCACCCACGCTCCTCACAAAGATGCGCGGGATGGAAGATGCTGCGATCTCTATCCTACACCATCCAAACGCAATTGCCTCGACATACCGTTGATGGAAGGTTGGTGTGGAGAGCCATGCGGACCTGTATGCATTCTTATCCACATACCTGTGAATCCTATTCCAGCAGGAGCATCTTCTTCACTGCTTGAAAATCCCCCATTTCGATCTGATACAGATAAACACCGGAAGGCAGTCCGCGTGGTTGAAAAGTCTGCTTGTACTCTCCGGGAGAATGGATCGCATCGGCCAGGACGGCCACTTCACGCCCCAGTGTATCGAACACGCGCAGACGGACGTGGCATGTCTGTCTCACGTAGAATGCGATGGCGGTCTGGGGATTGAAGGGATTGGGAACATTCTGGGAAAGGGAGAATCCAAGCGGCCGTTGGGCATCCGTCCTTACGGCGGTATCCTCGTTCTCATACTCCTCGGTCTGATTGGTGGCTGTACTGTCGGGATCGCGACCCCCGAACGAGATAATCCGGTTGGGGGTTCGGGTGACGGAGGATGCGGACTGGATAAGACCTTGAGACATATCCGTCCTTCGTGCCCACCCGTTGGTGGATGCATCGAACACCCAGGTATCGCTGAGCGACTCGTCGGAGAAACGCGCCCGCCGGGCTTTTCCGGTCTGTGCACTCCACGATGTCGTGCCTCCGAAGATCCACATCAGCCCGGCAGCATGCGTGGATGCATGGAGGGTACGGGCAGGCGGGCTCTCACCCTGAGCCAAGAAAAGGCTCCACGAATCGGAGCCGGCGTTGTACACCCACATGTCGTTGAGGGGGGCCTGTCCATGGCCACCGAATACGTACATCATTTCATCGTCCAGGGGCATCACGCTGTGACCGAAGCGCTCGTAACCCTGGGAGATGCTGCTCTTCTGTTCCCACTGCTCGGTCTGGGGATCGAAGCTCCACACGTCGCCGAAAACCTGGCTGCCATCGCCGGTTCTTCCACCAAAGAGAAGGATTCGACCGGCGATAACGATAGCACTGGCATCGACCCGGCCGGGAGGCCCGTTATCGATCTCAACAGTCCGCCACGTATTGTCGGCCGGATCGTACACCCACACATCGTTGAGGTTGGGATTGAGTTCGCCCCGACCATGAAGGATGATGAGTTTACCTTCATACGCTACGGCACAGTGGCCCTGGCGTGCGGGCGGAGGATCATTAGCGGGCGTTTCCAGAGCCCAATCGTTCTCGTCGGGATCGAATATCCACAACGTGTTGAATAGCGCGGACTGAGTCGCGCCCGCCTGTCCACCGAATAGATAGAGGTGCCCGTCGTTGAGCACCAGGGTATGGCCGAACCGGGCCGGTGGCGAGTTTGGGGTTTCGACGACACCCCAGCGGTCGCCCTGGGCTAAAAGAACGCTGGGCAGGACGCATAGGATGGTAATTAAAACGATAAACATGGGGAGTATCGGCGAGCGCGGGTAACGCTTGTGTGCGGTCAACGGCTCTGTAGGTCTCATGATGACCTCCTGTATGTGTGATCGTACATAAACGTGGCATGATGCGGATTTCGGCAAGCCAACATGTAAGCAGTTCCGCAAAAATTTCATTCGATGTTCAGAATCAGGGACATTGATGTATTCCATGAAGCGATCATAGAACGGCCTGTCATGCGATGGTTCCCAATAGCTGACGCGGCGCTGAGAGCATGGAATCGTCTTTCAGAGAAGTCACGCCCATGTATGCTCGTTTCCGATGATTTGCACCCGCGTGTTCGTTCTATCCTGTCGCCAATCCCGTGTACCGGACGGGTCAGCATCTACATGCTTTTTTCCTGCATTCGAAAGGCCGCCGTTTTTCGGACCGCGTGTTTGATGAGAAACATCAGAGCGATGAGGTTGATGATGATTGTCAAGGCATTTAAAAGGTCCCCCACGCTCCATAAGGATTCCACTTTCATAAAGCCGAATAGGATCGAGATGCTGAAGGCCCATCGGAAAAATTTTCTCGCCTGTACACCCCACAGGTACGCAAAGCACTGCTCCCCGTAGAAACACCATGCAATCAGCGTTGAATATCCAAATAGAAAGGACGAGAACACGAGTATATAACCGCCGAAATGACCGAAGATCGACTGAAAGGCCGATGTGGTCAGGGCCGTACTCGTCAGGCCGCTGGTCCATACACCGGTCACAAGGATAATAAGCACAGTAAACGTGGATACCACCGTGTCGATAAACACGCCGAACATGCTTATCAGGCTTTGATAATAGATATTATCCGTCTTCGCGGTGCTGTACATGATAGGCGCACTTCCCGTGCCCGCTTCATTCGAGTAGAATCCACGCGCCACGCCGTATCGAATGGTCATCATGATGCCGGCACCGGCAAAACCGCCCGTGGCGCTGGCTGGTGTGAAAGCGTTCTTGAATACGCTTGCGATCGTTTCCAACAACACATGGTGGTTTACGCCAATAATCACCACTCCCAGGATGATGTATATAAAAACCATCAGAGGTGTGATTTTCGCGAGTGCCCTGGCGATGGAGTACAATCCTCCGATGATGACGAGCCATGTCAGGAACGCCAAGAGGATGCAAAACGGAAGCTGCTGCGGAACCCATTTCGCGAGCCAGGGCAGGTTAAACACCGTCGATGCAGCTAGAGAGATGGAGTTCGACTGAATCGTGGAGGTTGCCAGCAAAGTTTTCAGGCCCATGACAAACGCAAAAATAACGGCCAGCCATCTCAACTTCAGGACTTTCTGTATATAGTACATGGGCCCGCCGCAGAACGTACCATCGGTACTTTTTTCTCGGTGGGATAGCGCGAGCAGGGTCTCGACATACACGATGATCATCCCCACGAACGCACCCACCCACATCCAGAGTAATGCGCCGGGGCCGCCCATGAAAACGGCCGTCGCCGCACCAGCGATGTTTCCGTTGCCGATGAGTCCGCCCAGGGCGCCCAAGAGAGATTGCAGGGGCGTGATGTTGCCTTCTCCCGAACCTGCCCTTTGCGTGTAGGTGAGCTTACCGGCCCTGACGATCTGTGAGAGCTGGAGTCCCTTCAGGCGGATGGTAAAATAGAACCCGACTATCGATAGGAGTATCAACATCGGCGGTCCCCACAACCAGGTTGCCGCTGCGAGTATAAATGTCTCGATGGAATGAACCATGCCGGTTTCCGTGTTTGTGATTATCGGTCGATAAAATCCAATGATATAGAACCAGAGATACGGAGGATCACCAGACGTTGGATCGAAGACGCTATCCTGGCTGCTGGTATCGCTTTCGTCCGATTTATCAATCCACAGCTCTGTAAAAAAATCGCCTCACTCAAACATCGATGAACGATTCCCGATCCCATCTCCATCGTCGTCAACCGTCAGGTTTTGCATAAAGGAACACTCATTTGATCACTTTTTTACGGATAAAATCCCTGTGGCGGTATATCAGCCATGCGATGAAACCCGGACAGAGCCAGTTGAGAAAAGCGAACAGTCGGGCATGTCCGGTGATTATCTTTTTTTTATAACCCCGAGCAGGCAACATTTTCATCACTTGATTCGCGACTATTTCCGGCGGAACGGCGATACCATGAGACGTCTTCTTTACCGCCTTTTCTGTGACGACCTTCACCCGGTTGCCCTTTTTATCCATAAACCGGAGTTCGGTTTTGATAAAACCCGGTTCGACGAACAACAGAGAAATGCCGTTTTCCTTGAGCTCGTACCGGACGGATTCATAAAACCCGCGCATGGCAAACTTGGTGGACACGTACGCAGAGCGATCCATGATGCCGAACTCACCCAGAATACTGCCCACGATAATCACGGTTCCCTGACTCTCTTTCAACGCGGGCAAGGCGGGATAGATGGTGTTGAGCATGCCAAAGAAATTCGTGTCGAAGATGTTTCTGTAATCATCCACATCCAGGCTTTCGAAAGAGCCGGGAATCGTATACCCCGCATTCGCCACGACCACATCGATCCGGCCCAGATGCTCGGCGACCCGGAGAATGTTCTTTGTCATGTCCGCCTTCTCCCGGACGTCGCACGAGACAGTCATGACGCGCCTGCCCTGCGATTCCTCGATCTGGGCTTTCAATTCATCCAGCCTGTCGGAGCGTCGCGCAAACAGGGCAAGTTCATACCCGTGTTCGGCCATGGAGACGGCCAATGCCCTGCCGATGCCCGAAGACGCTCCCGTGATCAGGGCCACTTTTTTTTTCGTCATAACCATCCGTGGGACCTCACCTATTATTCGACAAACGTCCGATAGTAATCCATCAATCCTGGAAAGGCGTCTTTGAAGGATGTTAAGAT
Source organism: uncultured bacterium (assembly GCA_964614115.1). Classification (GTDB taxonomy): domain Bacteria; phylum Zhuqueibacterota; class QNDG01; order QNDG01; family DSAB01; genus CAZTKR01. The sequence continues at coordinate 5,871 of CAZTKR010000149.1, forward strand.
CAAATCCGGAAACAGGCCCATCAATTTCTGATTCGAAAAATAATTATCCTGCCCAACCAGCTTCAAACGCATGGAAGAGATGGACGATTTCGTCGTTTCAGGATCCGTGCCGGTCATCCACTCACGAAGCCGGACGGGAGCATACAAGAGCCAGTACGGAATACTCCGTGTGGGCGGTTCAAGACCGTATGCATCGCAGAGGATGCGGATCAGTTCGCAGTACCGTACGGGGATGCCATCCGTCACATGATACACGGGGAACGGATCGCTGGCAATATCCTCTGTCGTGAATCGGCGGATGATTTCGGCCAGATCGTTCACCAGGATGAGGGATATGCGAGAAAGGCCGCCGTTGATGAGAAAAGGGTACTTCTGCGCGGCCCGGATCATGCGGCCGATGACGTATGCATCCCCCTCGCCGTAGACGAACCGGTGCCGCAGGATGACTCCCTGAAAATGCCCGGATCGGTGATGTTCGAGGATAAGGGCTTCGGCTTCTGCCTTGGAGCGCGAAAAAGCCGTGTCCGGCCTGGCCGGTGTCGTTTCATCCGCATTGCTATGTTTCCCATGTCCGTAGACTCCCACCGTGCTCATGTAGATGCATTTTTTAACGCCGGATTGAGCGGCCATTCGACTCAGGATATCCGTCCCCTGCACATTCACGTGGTGGAATCCCATCCCGTCCTGATCGATATTCTTACCGGCCAGATGGATGAGGGTATCCACATCCGATACGGCCTTTTTGATGACGGATTCATCGCAAAGGTCACCGAATAAGGCCTGAACGCCCGGAAAATCCGCCTCCTTGCCCCTTTCGGATTCCAACAGTAGGATACGGATATCATCCTGATGAGTCTTCAGCAGAGTACGGACCGCATGCTGCCCGATGAATCCTGTTGCCCCTGTCACTAAAATCATCGTTTAGGCTTCCCCCTGTCCCGCAGGTTTCAGTCTGAGAATCGACTCACGAAAATCCCGGGTCAACGTTTCCGGGCTTCCCTGGGGCTTGATGGGCATCCCCACCCGGAGCCGTTTCTTCCCTGACTGTCCTGCCGTCGTGCCGTACAGATAGCAGGGAATCACGGGTACGTTCTGGGCCAGAGCAACCTCTGCTGCCCATGTCTTGAACTCGCCCAGGCCCTGGGGATTTCGGCCCATCTCAGGATAGATGAGTATGACTTCCCCCGAACGGAGCAGGAGCCTGCAATCGTGAAGGAATTGTTGGTGGCTCTCCACCTTCAAGATGTTTGCCGTACGGAAGATGTGTCGCCGGAAAAAGTTCTGGAAATACGAAGGCTTTGCACCGCATATCGTAAACCTGGGCCTCACGGCACAGATGATATACACGGAATCGATAAAAGCAGCGTGGTTGGCGATGAGGATGCACGGCATCCGCCCATGGGGGAGATGTTCTTTGCCATCGATGCGGTAGCCCTTGAACAGGTGAAGATAGCATGTAGCCAGGAGCTTCAGGATCGATCGCAAGAACAGGTAGCATGGACGGTTGACGTGATCAATCATGATAGAAAGTCGGCTATGAATCGTTGTGCATTATCATGGAGTAACGGGGACGCTTGCTCCATCCTGTTTTCCTCACCCAGGAAGTGCACCAGAAGGTTTAAATTATAAGGATACGCGTACGGCGAGGAATCGTTGCCCCAGAAGAGTTTATTCCAGTCGACGGTCATCCGCTCCTGGACGATACGCTTGAGAGCCCCGATCCCTGATCCGCTGATGTCGCCCCACATGTTATTGTGCTGATTCACCATCTCGACGGCCTCATGCGTCCACATGGACCCGCCCATATGACAGAGGATGAAGGAAATCCCCGGATACTTACGAGCCAGGATATCGAAAAAGATCGGTCGCCCGTATTTTGAGTGGAGGTACACGCCGGCGCGGCGCTCTTCTTCCTTGTGACGCGCCGTGATAAAGCCTGTATGCACCATGGCAATCAGCCCCAGTTCTTCCAGGGTTTTCCAGAAACGATCCCATCGGGAAGCATCGGGCTGGTACCCCAAACAGGGCAGCAGTTTGATGATGCGCACGCCCCGTTCACGGTACTGTCTCAGCCGTTTGCGGGCAAGGGGGTGCCGAGGATCCATGAAATGCGATACAATGAACTTATCCGGGTGCGCCTTCTGGACTTCCAGAAGCCTTCGATTACTCCAGATTGACGTGACCTTCGTGGGAACCGATTGGAGCAGTGCCCGTTGGATTCCGAGCCCTTCCATCATCTTAAGCTGGGCATCCAGCATGCCCTCTCTGTTGGGAACAATCTGATGCATGTCGATGATGGACGCCATGGGCAGCTTTGGTGATTGTTCCAGAGCAACCTGTGTGTTATCGATGTTCGATTCGTCCGTTGGATATCCGCAGGTGGGACAACGGGCAAGGGACTCCTTAAACGGCTGCTTACAATACGTATACGCGCAGATTCTCATACATCATTCAAGGCTGAGTTCTATGTTTCGGGCCGACCTTCGGAATCGTTCGATGATTTTTTTATCGTACATCTGCCAGGTACCGCCCATGTAGGCAACATCGTGTCCATCCTGGACAAAATACCCGTCATGCTCCATCTGGATAAGCTTATCTTTCCGGATGAGCTTATTCCGCACCATGGATTTGACAAACAATGGCTTTGCCAGTTCCACGTACCTGAAAAACCGTATATTCATCTCGTTCAGGATAAAGACCGTGTCGAATGACACATCGTAAAAGAGGTGTGCGATGGCGGTTCCAATCTGCCGACCCGCTTCGACCATGAGCAGACCGGGGATATGATCATACGCATGCTCGAAGAAGAAAGGATGTTTTCGGTCTACGGCGACCTGGCTTATGAAACAGTCATCATCGCCTGCCTCGATTCGCTCGATGCGTGATACAAAGTTGTTTTCATTTTTTACCTTATGTACAATTTTCTTGTCGATACGCACCAGTTTATCGAGATCGTAACCTTGCGTCCATTCATCAAACTTCCTTAAAATAATGTCCTCAGCAGCCATCGGTCTCTTCCTTTTTAAGTTAATACAAACGCTTTTGCTCGGCCTTGAATTGTTATCTTATTCGGGAACTACAGATTCACTAAAAAAACAAGTC
>CAZTKR010000150.1:0-8811 GCA_964614115.1 uncultured bacterium
GACCGCCGGCCAGGGCATAAATCATGTGAAAGAGAATGAATACGACGAGGAGTGTGAAATTCAGATGGGTTTTCTTTGCCTGTTGGACGTATATCAACTCCTTTAACAGAACAAAAATCCAGACTGAAAATGTCGTCAGGACGAGGAACAAAGCCGTCCAGTACAGGTTATTGAACGGATATACTGCGGATAGGACCGGGTTGTACGATGAGGGCATGACAGGAAGGGATCGAACCGACAGGAGTTTTACGGTTACCCAGAGACCCACCATACAAATCCCCAGAAAGCGCAGTTTATGAATCAGCGTGCGCTCTCGGAACCAATCCATCCGAAACATCCCGAAAAGCAGGCAAATAAAAGCCGCATCTAGTACAAATTCTCTTAGTTGATCCTGAGTAATTGGCAAGGACACAAAAGCAAGTACCCCATTGTCCATGGCTAAGACAAATAGAAAAAGAAGGCACGGAAGGAAGATACCCAGAGCATGACGTTTCTGAATCCTCATGGTCCACCCATTATGTGATCTTGATGATGACGGCCGTCATATCGTCGTGTTGGGGCGCATCGGCCGTGAAACGCTGAATCTCCCTCTGCGTTCGCTCCAGCAGTACGGCTGCTGGAGCTTCCGTATAGGCTTCTACGATCTCTCTCAGGCGGTCTTCGCCAAACTCTTCGTGAAAACGATTCTGTGCTTCATTCATACCATCGGTATAGAACAGGAACACATCGTTTTTCTCGATCCCGACGGTTCTTTCTTCGATGGTATGGCTGAACACATCGCCCCTTTCAAGACCCAGGGCAATCCCCGGAGGATTGATCTCCTCGGTGGTACCCTTACCGGGACGCCGAAGGATCATCGGGTTGTGACCCGCCCGCGAAAACGTGAGGGTTCGGGCTTCCAGGTCAAAGATACCGTATATCATGCTGATGAAAAAACCCCGTTCAGAATTCTCGTAAAACAGTTCATTCATGTTGATAAGAATCTGCCGGGGCGAGGACAAGTTCTGGGCCTGTGATTTCAGAAAACCCTTGGTCAGGGTCATGTAAAACGCGGCGGAGATGCCCTTTCCCGAAACATCACCAATAGCCACACCCAATTTCTTGGGCCCCATCTCGATGAAGTCGTAGTAATCCCCACCCACCTCTTTAGCCGGGATACAGAGCGTCGCAATGTCCATTCCCTGGATTTCCGGATTCCTCCGGGGCAGGAAGGTGAGCTGCACATTCCGGGCGATCTCCAGTTCCCGCTGTATGCGCTCCCTCTCGTATATCCGCTGCAGATAATCCGGCACATAAGTGACCATATCCCCCGAAGGCGCCTCACTGCGCAATGCCACGACGGCCAGAATCAGCACGATTCCCAGCAACCCGAACAGGATCAACCCATGAAACAGAAAAAATCCACTGCCCGCATGCAGGGCCGCCGTGCCGTAGAATAGAATCGGGATGCTCAACGCGCCTGCGGCCACGGTTATAAATTCGTATCTGAGGAAAAAGAGGACAAACAGAAGACCGACCAGTCCATTCACGCCCATACGGAGAACGTACGGCATGAGTCGAGGAATGGGCATGCTCACGAAAGACCAGAGTACGACCAGGATAACGCCAATCCAAATACTCCTGCGGAATCGCCTCCGGGCAATCGTCATGAGGAACAGACAGAATGTGATGACGATATACAGAGAACTGAAAAGGCTTCTGCTCAGCACATGCACGCTCGGCCAACGGAACGCCCAGAAATACAGGGGTGAATCGCCCAGCGTGAAATAGCCGTGACCCGCGCCGATGCCCAGATAATTCAGGAGAGAGGCCAAACCCAAACCCAGGAATGCCAGGGCGATGCCCCTGAACAGGGCCAACCCCAGGCTGGGAAACAGCGGCTTCCGGCGCAGGGTATCCAGGACAACCAGTTTTTCAATCCACGTCTCCCGGGTCAATGATTCACCCACGGAGGAAAGGGCCCATATTCCACCCGCAACAAAAGGAGCCGTTATAACAAACCCCAACAGTAAGGCCCATATGGGCTCTCCGGCGTTCGTGGATGCCTGACCCCAAAAGTATACAAAGTACCCCAAAAATACCAGAATAGCGGGAACGAGACCACTCTTGAAATCTATTAAATCTGAGCGCAGGCGCATGATAAAATAAACCACCACAAGAATGAACAGGAGAAGGAACAGGACGAGCGTAACGGCTCCTTCCCAGTCCTCCCGCCTCTTTTGATCCGAGAAGGGTTTTGGTATCGTATACGATTTGGTAAAAGTCTGAACACGTCCATTTTTAACAGTAATATCGATGGAAACACCCAGCCCTGCTACCCTTGTATCCCGTCTCCACGTATACCGGCGCACCGTTCCCGTCGTATTCGGCTTCTCATCAACCTCATCAAAGAACCAGGACCCACCGTACACGTCCATCAGCGAGACAGCGAGCCTCTGGGCTGTTTCACGGTCGGTTTCCTCAGGCGTGTCGATTGTGTCGGGAGGTGCGGTTTTTTCTTCTTCCTCGTGCCGGAAATCAAAATGGGTCGGCCTTCCCTTCAGGTCCACGTATAGTCTCACATCCCCAAAAATATGATCGACTCTCTCCCTGACCTCCTCTTCCTCTGAACCACTGCCAAGCTGAATAGAGTACTCGCTTTCCTTGGACCACCTGATAGACCAGTAATACACCGACACCGAGTCTGCCATCATTCGATTGGCTATCGAGGAACCAAAAGCCATATTCAAATATGCGAGCCTATCGGCATCGTGTTCCAGGTTCACCCTACGATGGAATGCCGTTAAATCGTATCCCAGGGCCGTCACAAATTGCTGACCCTGCTGAACGATCTCCTCCTTGTCTATATCCATGCGGATGGCCGATTGCGGATAAAGCCGGGGATAGAGGTAGAGAAAAACAGCCAATCCAAACACGGCGCCGGAGAATATCCAAATGTCACTTCTCGTCATTTTATCGATCATGGATAATTCCTATGCTATTTTCATTCAACCGAGAGACTCCAAGGGCTCCCAAAATCTTCCATGGTCTGGAGTATCTCACCCCGGCTTGAAAGACGAACAACCCTATAATTCCCTGTATCCGCCACCAAACAACCGCCGTTATAATCATTGGCCACCAAGTCCTCGGCCTGACGAAAGCCTCCAACACGGAGGAGTACGGTTCCGTCAACGGCGACTTTGACAATCTCATCCTCCACACCGTCCTCCAGAATCGTGACGAGCCAGCAGTCACCCGTCGTTTGATCGACGGAAAGTGTATAGATGGTGTTGTCCAACACACACATTTCTTCCAGGCTGCCATCGGACCGGGCCCGGATCAACCGTGTGCTATCGGCGACCCATGCCCAGTTTTCGCGCCGATAGGCACCGATGGAGATGGGATCGTCGAATCTGTCATCAAATCTCATGGACACGGACCCGTCTGCCGATAACAGAATCACATTCTGGCCTTCCCGGTCTGCAATCCAGCATCCGCCCGACGATCCAACACAGCTCATCTCAGAAATTCGTGTGAACCCCGACGTTTCCCCGATCCGTGTTCCCGATATATCGTAACGAGCCACCCGTGTCCCGTCGTAGTCACCCACCCATACGACACCGTTGATTTCGTCCATCGTCATGTAGATGGCATCGACCACATCATCCACCCAGGCCAGGGGCTCGCCTTCACCAGAAAGCTTTACCAGCTGGCTGTATAAATCCAAAACCCACACCGTGCCGGTCACAGAATCGGCAGCTACGGCCACTGGATAAGGCGTATCGATGGATTGCACCACTACGTGACGCACATCGTACGTCAATTTGACGACTTCCAAAAAATAAGCATCCACCAACCAATAATTGTAAGGTCCCGGCGTGACCAAAACACTGTCCGACAGAGGACTCTCGTACCCATCGGCCACCGCAGATATACTGTACGTCACTTCTTGATCGTACGGAAGTCCCACATCGGTGTACGATGCCGCATCCGGTGCTACCAGGTCGATAAGCTCAAATGCGTCTTGATCTTCCATGCGCCGGTATACGTGATAGCCAAGCAGACCGTCCACCTGGAGCAGGTGCCATTCGAGTATGATATTGTGTCGATCGGATTGTATCCAGAGACCCGTGGGCTTACCCCGCGTTTCCGGATTGCGGGGATCCAGCGGATTGCTACGCTCTCTGTTGGAGCATCCCAAGAGGGACACAACAACGATGATGCCGCCCAATAAAACAGATCGTTTCTTCATCGTCACATTCCCCTCCCCTCATCGCACCCAAACGCCCTGGATCGTCAAAACCAGGGAGATACCCAGACTCACTTCGCCCATGCCGTAGAAAATTCCCGTCAGTCGGTCGAAGTGTTCGACCTCGCTGAAATACCGATCCATATCCTCGGGATGGCTGGCTCGCATGTACTTTTCGTAGGCCCGATCGGACCTTACTTTGAAATAGTATCCCAAGCCCCCGCAAAGGACGGCAACCGCGCCACCGGCAATGATCCAGGCTTTGCTCAGACGAAAGGATTCCTTATCAATGCCCAGATCGACGGGGATTTTTTTCAATCGAATTTGAACCAACGACGCATCGGCCCAGCTGAAATCGAGCACATAGTCCTCATACCCGGGTTTTTGAACGACCACGAACTCCAGACTGTCGGGCGGGATGGTCAGGATCATCGGTGTGACGCCCGCATACCGGCCGTCGATGTGAACGGCCGCTTCACCCGGGATCGTCCCAATCCAATACGATGTAGGGAACGATACGGTGAGTTGTTTTGTTTCACCTGGCCGTAAGGATACCGTTTGTTCCCAATCCCGTCCAAGCCAGTCCGTAGGATCGGGATGACTCACACGTAGCGTGTGCGAACCCGGTTCCACAGTCAGTTCGGCCAAGGGTGTTTGTCCCACAGAAACGCCATCCAACCAAACATCCAAACCGGAAATGTCACAGATCAGGTCGATCCGGCACTGGGTTGTATCCGCATATCCTTCCTGTTGAGCGATAGCGGGATGTACGAGGAAGAGCAGGCATGCCAGAATCAGCAAAAACCTATCTATCTTCAACAAAGCCATACACATATCGATCTTCCGACGCAATGATGAGCATACCATTCCAGATAAGGGGCGACGTGCGAATCCGGCCTTTTACCTTAAACTGCCAGGCCTCCTTTCCCGTGAATCGGTCCAGGGCGTATAATGCGCGATCGAGCGACCCAAAATAAACCCACCGCCCCGAGATAACGGGCGATGTCCCCACCACACTGCCCGTTTCGAACCGCCAACACTCCGATCCGTCCTGGGCATTAAGACAGTAGAGCAAGCCTTGGGTCGTACCGATGAACACAAAGCCCTCCGCTACGGCAGCCGTCTGGTAAACGCCCCCTTCAAGCATCCGATCCCAGACGATAGAACCGTCTTCCATGGCGAGTCCGTAAAAGTGACCCTCAGTCGTACCGATGAATACCCGGCCATCACTCAACACAGGGGTTGCCGTGAAACTCCCGGAAATCCGTCTTTGCCATTCCAGACTACCGGATCGGGAAGAAAGGGCACAGACCTTTCCACCCTCGGTAACACAAACAACGGTATCGCCCGACTTGGCCACACTCCCTATGATCGGTTTTCCCAACGATGTTTTCCAGTCAATCCTGCCCGATGGCAAAACGACGCTGAATACCTCTCCCCGTTCGGTACCTCCGATGATGTGTCCATCGGCCAGCAACGGCTCCCCAACGATGGGGCCGAGATGTTCTTCCCACACGATTTTTCCCGTAGAAAAAGAAAAACAGCGTATCGACGGTTGTTGCCAGCGCAGGAAGGCTATGAGCCGATCCCCTTCTGCCAAACAGGTGACTTCCACTTTCTTTTCGACTTTCAGATTCTTTAATGATTTCCCCGTCTTCAGCATAAGTACGTGTATCTCTCCGGCCTTTGTGCCGAATACAAAGAAACTATCCACGGCTACGATGGCCTCACCCACGGCGCCACTGGCCTTGTATGTCCAGGCCAGTTTGAACGGCGGGTTGACTTCCATGCCGCTGTATCCTGTTCTCCGAGAATCCACTCCCCACGTGGACGCCGACCGGACCCGGAACGAAGCCACGCCCCGTATAAAATGTTTTTGACAGCCGATACCCAACAAAAGCGCTGGGATGAGCACACCGATGATTTTTTTCGTCCTCATGGCAGTATGATGTCGTTCCCTTCGTTGGGCCATTTCGACCGTATTTTTACGGTATCCGAGTATACGATAAAACGCTCCGAGGGTTCGTACGGAAACGGCTTCCCCAGGCTGTAGCGACCGTTGCCGTCCCGATCTCGGAAACATTCCAGGAGGTATTCTCCGGGTAGAATCGCATCGATTCGATAAGTCCCCGGTTGAGGGATAATTATCGTATACGCGATCTTGGAATCCCGAACCTGCCGGGCGGTGATGTGAATCCTGCCCGCCTCGGTCGTATCGGGATCCACGACACTCCCCGCTACCTCGGACAGCGTATCCGCATCCAGCGAATGCAGTGAGAAGAGCGTATCGGGCAGAGGATTACCGGCCAGGTCGACGATGTTCACGCTGTCCAGGCCCACCCGATACTCGGTCAGGCTCTTTAAAGGCTCCCCGGGCACGAACACGACCTCCGCCGGATTCGACCATCGAAGGATTCCTTCGACCCGATTCGCCAGCGTATCCGCGAAAGTGAATCCGTCTTGGAAACGCGCCGTATCCATGGCTTCACTGAAGGTGAGGCGCACCCGGCCCGTCACGTCCGTCATCTGAGCTCCGGGTGGAGGTTCCGATTTCATCAACCGTGGTGCCGTGGTATCCGGCCGTCCGGTCCCCTCGAACACCGTCCTGATGGATGCCGAATCCACTGGATTGCCGGCTTCATCCTGAAGTCCCATCAGGTTGAGAGCATATCGCTTGCCATCCGTCTGATCCCGTGTTAACACATGAACCATCTGATCGTTCATCGGGTCGAGATAGACATCATCCATCCCAAGCGTATCCAGTGAATCCGCTTCGGCAACGATGGATAAGTCGCCCGGCGAGAGCGGATGCCAGGCTGAGATGGATTCATCGAAACGCAGATTGAGATGATTTCGATGGACAGCTTCCGTCCGAATCAGAGACGGGCCCAGGGTATCCTCCCGTGTTATCCGGAAATAGGAGTGCTCTGCCCTGAGGGTATCTTCTCGAGTAAGCAGGACGTCCCTGAAGGTGACGCCCACTTCATCCTCTCCGGCCTGGTAGAGCCGATCCGCCCTTCGGTCGCGCACGGCAAACAGACGATACAGGCCCGGAGAGATATTGGAGAATGTAAACTGCCCCCCGGCTTCACACTGAACGATATAATCGGGAGACTCAACCGCGGGATCGGGATCGAGGCCGTCTTTCAGGATATACGCCCACACATCGACTCCCCGGGCATCCTGTACACCGTACACACGTCCCGCCATCTCACCCTTATCCAGTACCGCACCCGTCGAAAAGGCCAGCGTAAACGATGCTTCCATCGCGTTGTTCCGATAATCCTTGATTCCCGTACCAAAAGTAATCACGTAGGTTCGGTTGGAGTCCAGAGGCTCGGAAAAGGTGATCTTGATCTGTCGTCCCCGAATATGTATCTTCCTACCTTCTTCGTCGATATAAGGGGTGATAAAAATAGCCTCTCTCGAAGACCGGGGTTCGATGCTCTCGCTGAACCAGACCTGAATATCTGTTTCGGGATTCACCTCCGTCGATCCGGGCACAGGGTACGTGCCGACCACCTCGGGCGGTGTTCTATCCTCCGGCCCACCAGGAGGAAACCCTTCCTTGGCACAGGATGCCATCAGCACGATAACCAGAAAAAATACATACTTTTTGATTATCATATAGAAAGTGATCCCGATCTTTCATTGCATAATTAAAAAATGTACGATGAAAATGGATAAAATGCAAAGGATTTTTAAGCGAGCAAGATATGATTTTATTTGATGTTATGCCGGAAATGGGATGAATCGGAAGAAAACGGCTGCACCTCTTGTATACAAACATGCGTTGAAAAATGCATCATACGCACCATTGGAACATAGGTATCCACCTAAATGAAAAGATTCCATCCTGTGAAAAGATGGAATCTTTTTTCTGATAAAATTTTGGATAAATCTATATTCTTTAAATTTTTACTTCAGGCTATAGTGAAAACCACCGGTTGACCTTGATCAAAAACACGTTGTGCGGATGGACGCGGAACAGGCCGCGCATGTCGTTCCGAAACGAAAAGTCGCCCACCGATTCTTCGCTCGTCCTGTTCTGAGACCAGACCAGAAAGATGGTGGAACCCGGGGTATACTCCCAGCGGATGACCAGGTTGGATAGCCACTCATTTACCGTAAAATCGGGATTCTCGAAGTCATAATCCACATTCGTATCCTGGTCCTCGTCAATCAGATATATATTGTCTTCCAGACTGATTTGGCCGGGGTTCACTTCACAGGCAGTACGGCGGTTTTCCAGGGTATGTGGAAAACCATTGGCAACAGCATCATGAATTACAAAAGCTATCCCCGAATTGTGGGAGAAACGGGAGGAAAGGACTTTGTCTTTGTTCACGCTTCGTCCGATATCGATACACTTGTGGCCGCTTTGATTAGAGGAGCCTACGAATATCAGGGGCAGAAATGCTCAGCGGCCAGCCGGGCTTATCTGCCTTCCAATCTTTGGCCTTCTGTCAAGAAAAAGCTCCTCGATGAAATCAAAACTCGTAAGATCGGCGCTACCACGGATTTTTCCAATTTTATGGGTGCCGTCATTGGATTGGAAAAGATCATGGGCAGGGCGGATACAC
>CAZTKR010000151.1:0-8777 GCA_964614115.1 uncultured bacterium
CGGCATAGATGAGCGCATGCTTATTCTTATGAGTCGGACTTATCCACGAATAGACCGTTGAAAAAAATTTTTGAAAAAAGAAAAGTTTTATGTATTATATAACCGGGTTCCGATGGTCGACTCTTCAACCGATTGTACAAAATTCAATGACGGGATAGACATCCTGATATTCATATCAGCAGACAAAAGGAGATGAACATGGCAGGATTTGAAGGCACACAATGGGCATCCAAACAAATGTGCTACCGGTTAAAAGACAGGTCTTTCGATATACTTGAAGGGGACGCAAAGGTCTTTGCCGTCTCGCGCTCTATCCATTACGGGCTTTTCCTGGCGTTCGAGGGAATCCGTTTTTTCTGTAAAAAAAACGAGGACGGCAAGACTCAAATCAACTTTCTCAATCTCCAAAAAAATCTGGAGCGTTTGCAGAGAAGCATGTCGTTCAATCTCAGCTCTCAGCAGCAGGACATCGTACCCTCCCCAAAGCAGATAGAAGACGTATTCATCCGCTTCTTCCATGATCCCGACATGCAGTCCTTTTTCTCCGACATGGCAGAGGACGGCGCTCAGGGTTATCTGCGCCCGTTCACATTCGACGAAACCCAGTCCATCGGCGTCACGTTTCCCGACAACCCGTCTATTCGGGCGGTTGCCTGCCGGTACGACCGCTACCTGGGTGAACCCTTCACGGGCGTAACGGTGCCCAACCTGGTTCGGGCCGTTGGGATCAACGGGACGGGATGCCTAAAGCTAGGGATCAATTACCTGATGAGTGTCAAGGCCGTGGATAAGGCCAAGCAGATCGCACCCGAGGCAGGCTCGGCGCTTTTTCTGGATGACCGCCCGTACGACCCGCTGGAAACCCGGACAGTCACCGAATGGGATTCCTCCTGCTGTCTGTTCGCTTTGAAGGACGGCACCGTGATCAAGATCCCAGAGAGCAATCTGATACTGCCATCCATCACGATTCAAGGAATATGCACGATTCTAAAACAGCAGGGCGTGACAGTAGAAGAACGGGACATGACCTACGGTGAGCTGATCCAGCGGTCTGAGCAGGACGAGATTGTGACGATATGTAGTGTCGGGACGGCGGGCATCTTAAATCGCGCCCAGAGCGTAATCCTGACGGATGAAAATGATAACATCATCGCTCGGCAAAAAGCCGACGAAAACCACGATCTCTACAGAACCCTCGGCGAGGCAAGAGCGTATTACTGGAACATCTATCAGGAGAAAGTCCCCGTACCCGACGGATTGACGTTGAATACATTCGTTCTTGAATGAAAAATAACAGAGCAGATGCCATGACCGAAACGATGGCATCTGCTCTCATCCGAAAAATCAAACAGCTGTGTAATTAAATAACCAAAAAAGATACTCCTTATGTTCCTGCGGAGTCTTTCCTTTTCCCTTCCGAAAAATTCACGCGAATCCACGGGCCTTGACGTTCCAATGGCATAGGGATTCCTTTGAACCGTCTTCATTCATAATTAATACGATATCCTACGAGGATTATTGTGACATATTTTCTTTCGAGGAATGAGGACGTGGAAGGTAAACTCAAGAAACTCTTGGAAGCTGGTGGAGCGTGGATGCCCACCGCGCGTCGCTGGGACTGCCGTTAGGAAGCATTCATCAGCTCTGCTCGAGTCTGTATTCCTTAACATAAAGAAGGGCTGACAACAATCCGACGAAAATCGCGGACATAATGATGAGTATCAGGATGGCTGTGACAGGCGCGATTTGCTTGGCCGGAAGAACCATATCCAGCAGAGCACTCTGAGCGTTACGGAGCCGAATCTGCTGCATTCTGGGAAAAAGAACATGGAGGTAATGGACGACCGTGAAAAGCTTGGCATTCCCGGGAAACATGCCTACCGTGCTCTCCCATCCAAAGATGAAAAGAAGCCCTGCCAGGACGGGACGATTCAGGATGCCTCCCAAAAGGCCGAAAAGTGGCAAATAGACCATGGTTCCGAGAATAAGAACGCCCATGCTCTGTAAGAGTATCGTCAGGTTGGATGTCCAACCACTCACACCCTGGGACAGCATCATCAACGTATACGTGAGGGCCAGGGAGACGAACAGGATAAAAGCCACGGTCATGGTTCCGGACATGAGTTTCGCCAGCACGATGTTCCTGCGGGGAAGAGGACGCGTGATCAGGTAGGGAAGTGTACGCTCCTCGACTTCGTCGGCAATGACAGCGGCTCCAATAAAAACCGACATCAGGGGAAGAAGAAAGTGGAGGAAGAGAAAGAAGCTCATCTGGGGATAGAGCGACACCAGGGACACACCCTCCCTTTCCAGAAGGGTCCGGACCAGCCACAAGATGAGGCTGCATCCCACGGGTATTAGAGACAGAATCGCCATCCAAATGGTTCTGCGGCTGTGAATGCCGTTTTTCAAGAAAAATCCAACCAGGAATCCCACGCGTTTACCTCACCAGATAATCGAACACGGCCTCCAGATTCTCATCGGGCGACCAAAGGGAATGAATCCGGATGCCGTTGTCGAGGGCAATCTTGGGCAATCGAAGATGAAAATCGTCGGGTCGATTGGTTTCCACGGTAAGCTGGTTGCGTTCTCGGTCGAACTGAACGCTCATCACATCGTCGAACTCCAGAAGTTTGGCCGTGAGCACGTTGACGTTGTCGCACCGGATCGTCACCTGCAGGGGATGCGTATCGATGAGCCGACGAATCTCATAAATGTTTCCCTCGGCCAGCAGGCGGCCGTGGTTGATGAGTAAAATCGTATCCGTCATCTGCTCGACCTCATGAAGCACATGACTGGACACAACCACCGTTTTACCGTCCTGGCCCAGTTGTTTGATCAGCTGCATCGTCGTATGGCGACCCAGCGGGTCCATGCCGTTGAGGGGCTCATCCAAAAACAGAATATCCGGATCGTGGGCAATGGCCTGTGCCATCTTGATGCGCTGGCGCATGCCCTTGCTGTACCCGCCGATGCGTTTGTGCTGCGCCTCTGCCATATCCATCGTCTCGATGGCCTTTTGGGATCGCTCTTCTGCTTCCGCGTTCGTGAATCCATGCATACGCATGGTTGAACACACGAACTCCCAACCGGTCAGATAGGACCAGAAGGCGTCCATCTCAGGGCAGTATCCCACCTTACGAAGAATTTCATGATTGTTCCAAACGATCTCCCCGTCGATGGCTACCTGTCCTTTGCTGGGCCTGAGCTGCCCGGTCAGCAACCGGAGGAGCGTCGTCTTACCCGCGCCGTTGGGTCCCAAAAAACCCGTGACTCCCGGCTCGATGATGAAGTTCAGGTTATTCACCCCGATCACCTGGCCGTACCACTTGGAGAGGTTTAACACATCGATCTTCACCGCACCACCTCAGTAGGCTTGACTTTAGCACGCAGCAAAAGAAAGCTGAGGATGACAACCACCAATAGCGCGACGAATGCCCAGACGACGGAAAACCGGAAAGGCCTTTCCAGTTCAAACAGAAGAGAACCTGCTTGCTGAAGGTCTGCATTCAGCGCGATGAGTCCCACTTCGGGAATTCTGGAGAGTATCTGCCGGAGCAGATCCGGAAAATAGAGAAGACCGAAGAACAGGATAGCCGCCGATCGTGTCCCCCGGGCCGATGCCGATATGGCCAGGAGCACACTGCCCAACGTGAGAATGATGAGTAGTGAATACCCCGTGATGGAGAACGGAATCCAGTAGTACTGTTTTAAATACGAGGCATCCGTAGCAAGAAGCACACGAAACAGGAAAAGAAGAAGGGCGGGCAGCAACGTGACGAGACAACCGTAAAAACACAGGACACAGAATTTCCCCAGTGTATAATCCCAAAAACCCACGGGTTTGGAAAAATAAATCGTCAAGGCTTTGAACTTCCGGTCATTGGCGATGATTCCCGCTCCTGCCAGCAGCAGGACGATGATCAGCAAGAGCCAATGCCGTTGAATGAATCCTTCAAAAAAACCGGGATTAATCCGGAATTCGCTCATCATCTGACCGACGCCCGTTTGCTCAAGGCCTCTTGTCACAAAATAAATGTAGATACCGTGCCCGATGAGAGAACCGAACGCAGCCATCAGAAGAATAATCATCCACTTCTTCCACAACAGCCGAACACCCGTCTTGGCGATAACCCACCACGTACGTGGCGCAGTTACAAGCTGACCGTGCCAGGATCGGTAGGTTTCCTCATAGATGGGCACGCTGATCCTCCCCGATGAGTTTCACAAAAACATCTTCCAGTGTCTGTACGCTGGTTACCAATTTGCGCAGTTGGACACCGGCCTTGTCGGCCGCCTGCAATACCACTTCGGTTTCCTTGCCCTGGGGTAATGTAATATCCAACAGTTGCTTTTCGCTATGAGAGACGGAGCACCCCTTCTTTTCAAGTATTTTCACAAAACCTGCTTGGTCTCCTTCAACCCTCACCGTATACACGCCTGAATAGCTCTTTCGCAAATCCTCAACGCTGCCCTCCTCCAGCATCTTTCCCCGGTGGATGATGACCACACGGTCGCATGTGCGCTCTACATCGACCAGGATATGGGAGGCCAGGACGATGCTCATCTTTCCCATCTTGGAGATGTTTTCGATGAGATCCAGCATCTCCTGCCGCCCTCTGGGGTCCATGCCGCTGGTAGGCTCGTCCAGGAAAAGAAGTTTGGGATCGTGGACCAGGGCCTGGGCCAGCTTAATTCGTTGTTTCATTCCCGAGGAGTAGGTTTCCACTTTACGGTATCGCGCTTCTCCCAGGCCGACCAGGAAAAGAACCTCGTGAGCACGCTGCATGGCATCCTCCCGGGTCATGCCGCACAACTCACCGGAGTACTGAACCATCCCGATACCCGTGAGTCCAGGAATCAGACAGTCGTCCTCAGGCATATAGCCGATGATTTGCCGGATGGCCTTTCGCTCCAGCTTCACATCACGGCCGAGGATACTGGCCGAGCCCGAAAAAATATCGACCAGCCCCAGCAGCCCTTTGATGAGGCTAGACTTTCCAGCGCCATTGGGACCTAAGAGTCCTGTCGACCCATGGGCAAACGTGGCTGTGATCACATCGACAGCCGTGAGATCACCGTACTTGATGGTAAAGTCTTGAAGGGTGACGGACAACAATAACTCCTATTGAGAGGTGTGTATTCTGCTGTCAATTTCTACGCGAATCCTGACAATTTGTTTCTGCAGCCTGAGTATTCGTCTATGCATAGTACATGGATAACACGTATGGATGTTGATATGGAATCGAACGGCCGCGCTTCGACTTTACAATGATTCGATCTTAAAAATGAGCATAAAGTTATGTTAATATAATTCATGCGGATTACTTAATCAAGGCCTTTCTTTCAAAAACAGGAATAGGCATTGAATTCCACGAAAAGATTTCCTATTTTTATCCGTCATGAAGACACCTCTTGAAACCGTACGTCTCGACCGATGGCTGATGGCGGCGCGTTTCTATAAAACGCGAACCAAAGCAGCACAGGCATGCGAAGGACATAAAGTCAAGGTGAACGGAATCACGGCAAAGCCCCATAAGTTTCTTCACATCGGAGACAAGCTGACGATTCATCATCGCGGGCGATACCGCAACATCGAGGTGGTGGCTCTGGCGCAAAGAGGCCTTCCACCCGCAGAGGCCAGAAAACTCTATCACGAAGAGGAAAAACAGTCCTTATCCCAGGAGGAAAAGGAGATGCTGGCCCTTTTCAAGAGGACGATGAAAAAATTTCGACCTAAGTTTAAGGGGCGACCCACAAAAAAAGAACGGCGTCAGATCGAAAAATTCAAAGGGATGTCATGACCTCATCCCAATAGTCGGAGGTAAGCGACATGGGTTGGAACGTTTTCGTCACGCGGATGATCCCCCAACCGGGAATCGACATCCTACAAAAACAGTGTGATCGTGTCGATATCAACCCGGAAGACAGGGTGCTCTCCAAGGAGGAACTCATCGACGGTGTGAAGGGACGGGATGGCGTCCTCTGTCTTCTCACGGATACCATCGACGAGGACGTATTCGTGGCGGCTCGTGGCGTCCGAATATTTGCCAATCACGCCGTGGGCTTCAACAATATCGATGTAAAGGCTGCCACACGCCACGGGATCATGGTGACCAACACACCGGGTGTGCTAACCGATGCCACTGCTGACTTAACCTGGGCTCTCATCCTGGCCGTAGCCCGGCGCATTGTCGAATCGGATTCCTACACACGCGCAGGAAAATACAGGGGATGGGGGCCTTTGCTCCTACTGGGCGAAAGTGTCGCCGATGCCACACTGGGCATCGTGGGAGCCGGCAGGATCGGAGCAGCCGTAGCAGAACGATCGGCAGGCTTCAAGATGAACATACTCTACGCAGATACTGGTAGAAACGAAGCCCTGGAAAAGAAAGGGAAGGCCAAACGGGTGGACCTGGAGGAGCTCCTCAAGGAATCCGATTTTGTTTCCCTGCATGTACCTCTGCTTCCCGAGACAACACACCTCATCGGGTCAAGAGAGCTGGGTATGATGAAAAAAACCGCTTTCCTGATCAATACGTGCAGAGGCCCGGTTGTGGACGAAAAGGCGTTGGTCGAGGCGTTGAAGTCGGGACAGATAGCCGGAGCCGGATTGGATGTCTATGAAAACGAACCCTTGCTGGAACCCGGCCTGACCGACCTGGACAATGCCGTCCTCCTTCCCCACATCGGGAGTGCTACGGTGAAAGCCCGCACAAAAATGGCCGTGATGGCCGCTGAGAATCTGATTGCAGGCTTGAAGGACGAGCGTCCTCCCAATCTTGTCAATCCCGATGTACTCCAGTAATGACCAGGGATGTAAAAACAGGAAGCCCTGGATTCTCCATCAAAAGATGATGGCAACCGAATAATGCAGGTCTTTGGATTGATCAGATTTATTAGCATTCATGACTTACCGATCATTTTCTGGTGCAAAAGGATACGCCCGTATGGATACCCCGACTCTGGATAAAGTCCTGACCGCATTACAAAAAGAATGTCCCAAATGGAACGTCCCCATCGTGACACAGGTGGCCCAACGTTCGAAGGATCCCTTCCGGGTACTCATCTCCACGCTCCTGAGTCTCCGAACCAAGGATGAAGTCACGACCGAAGCCTCTCGACGCCTGTTCCAACGGGCGAAGACACCCAAAACGATGATGAACCTATCCGCCGCAGAAATAAGAAAACTCATCTACCCCGTCGGATTCTACAAAAAGAAAGCCCAAAATATCCTGGATGTCTGCCGAATTCTCATCGATGTATACGACAGCCGCGTTCCCGACGATCTGGATGAGCTCCTCAAACTCCCTGGTGTAGGTCGCAAGACGGCCAACCTGGTCATCACCCTGGGATACGGCAAACCAGGAATTTGCGTAGACACCCACGTGCATAGAATCACCAACCGGCTGGGATACGTCACCACAAAACATCCCGATCAAACGGAGATGGCCTTGCGGGAACAACTTCCGATCAAATGGTGGATTCCCATCAACGATATTCTGGTAGCTTTTGGTCAGACCCTGTGTAAGCCCATCAGCCCCTGGTGCAGCCGGTGTCCTGTGGAAGATTTATGTGAGAGAATAGGCGTGGATCGATTCCGATAAAAGAAAGGGCCCTCTGCGGCATATGGACATTACAGAGAGCCCTTTGTATTATATCAGCAGAATACGATTTAGCCCGTCACTTCATCTTCACCATGCGCTTTGTTTCAACAACCCTTCCCCCGGATATAAGCCGATAAAAATAAACACCGCTGGACACGTCCGAGCCTCTTCCATCACATCCATCCCAAACGACGGTATATTCACCGGTTCCCTGAATGCTGTCAACCAAGGTCACGACTTCATTCCCCAGAATATCGTAAATACGGATCGCGGTCCTGCGGCTGCTGTGCTCATAAGAGACTCGGTACCTGATGGTTGTCGCGGGATTAAAGGGATTGGGGTAGTTGTCGTACAGACGACAGGTATGAGGTGTGATATTGTCAAGTATCGGAATTTCCACACCCAGAGTCGGATCTCCATAAATTCGGAACGCAAAATCGCCCGGCTGTGTCTCCCACACGTTGCTTCCGCCCGAATTAAACGTCTTTCGATATCCGCGGTCGTACGTGTTGGTATTCGACCGATGCCAGCAATACGCGTCGTTGTCGCCTACTTGTTCTGCTACGGTCACCACGATCCAGTATTTTGCAGATGGCCCTTTATTCAATCCGATGCCCGGTTGCAGAAACGACACATAATTCCAATCCCCTAAAACCGGTGTGAAAGCGAACTGAGAGCCCTCAACAACCGTACCCGGAATATCATCGGGATCATTGGTGTAGATAGCAACGGTCATATCTCCCACGGGTGAACCGTAATCCTCGGATTTTAACAGAATACCGATTCCACTGACAGGTCCTGCATCTCCATCATCCAGATGAAACTGCTGGGCCTGTTTTAATTGGTATCCCAGGTATTTTCCACAGTAAGAACTGGTTTCCGTGCTTACATGTTCTTCGATAACCGTACCCGAGGGCGGCGCAGTCCATCCCCAGACGCAGAATGCGACGATAATCAGGATAAACTTTAAAAAACGATTTTGTATCGGCCTGAACATCTCTGTCTCCTCTTTTTTGGGTGGCGCATCGACTCCTTAATACAATCCGACTGATCTCTGAAGTAATACCGGCATAACCATTCTTTTTATAACGATGGTTGCACATCAGGCCTTAAAGGATTGTGTAAATTAATGTTCGCAATTTAAGTTCTTTGAAAAGAGCAAAGGTCATC
>CAZTKR010000152.1:0-8755 GCA_964614115.1 uncultured bacterium
ATGAGCGGCAGAGTCTATCATATGAGAGTCGAGAATGCTAGTATTTAATGATGAGCGTGGTTTTACCATCGTCGATCTTGTCGTCACGATCGTTATCCTGGGCATTCTAGCCACGGCCATGGCCACACGATTCTTTGACCTTTCCCACTCGGCAGAAGTGGCGGCATGTAAATCAAATCAGATGACTTTAGAGTTTGCACAACGGCTTTACTATGTTCATACGGTGCAAACAGGCTCCGGGGATTATGCCACATCCCTGGATGATCTTAAGCCATACCTGAAAGACGAAATCCTTCCCAAATGCCCCAGCAACGGCCAGTATATAATCCTTCCTCGAGGTGAGATCACATGCACCATCGGGGAGCATCAACGCTGAATAACGGATCATCTGCATAAATAATAGAGAATAGTGACCGGCCGATCACGAAGCATCCACACCTTCCCTGGCCTGAAAGAAGGGCAACCATTTTTCATCCGATGGTTTCTCTCCCATCAGACTGATCACCACGAGTAACACCACGGAACAGACAAGGGCCGGATAAACCGCCGGCATTCCCAGCGGCGGATGCCCCATGAGTTTGTTCGCGATCTCCCAACCGATGGTTACCAGCATTCCCGCCAGGATTGAGAACACAGCCGCGACGGGTGTGGCGCGCTTCCAGAAGAACGTGGCCATTAACGCCGGTGTGAGTCCGGCACCGTAAACCGTATAAGCCGCGTAGGCGGCCTGGAGGATTCTCGGGAAAAATCCGATGAGGCCGTAGGCACAAACACCCAGAACAACCAGGGCAATACGTGTACCCAGCACCATGGATCGATCTGAGATATCGGGCTTGATGAACCGTTGGACAATGTCCCTCATGACGTTGGTGGCAGGCACCAGGAGAAAACTATTGGCCGTGGACACGACGATGGCCACGATGGCAGCCATCAGGATGCATCCCGCGAATACGGGAATACTCTGATGAGCCACCAGCAGGATAATCTTACCCGATTCCGCGGTCGGCAGTCTCTTAAATAGACTGCTCCCGATGACGGCCAGACTCTGGATGGCAATGCCGAGGATGATGACACCCACCAGAAAGCCTGCAACCGAGCGCTTTGCCTCCCGACTGTCCTTGGCCGAAAAGAACCGCTGGTACATGTTGGCGTTGGCCAGGGCCAGGAGGAAAGTGGGCACGAAATATCCCATGGCCCGTACCAGAGTTAGGTTCCCGAGAATCGGATGGGCTCTGGGTGTCACGTTGGCCGCTATTGTGGCCAAGCCACCACCGGATTTAATCAGAAAAGGAAGCGCCAGGAACACACCGCCTATGATGACAATACCGTTGATGATGTCCAGGTAGGCCACGGAGAGCATTCCTGCCGTGAGCGTGTAAAGAATGACGAAGGCAGCCATACCCATCATGGCCGTCTGGGCACTGATAGCGCCATCGGAGATGATGTTGATAACCCAGCCACCCCCACGAAACTGATAGCTCACGATGGTCACGTAGGCGATGATGGTCGTGAAGGTGGCCAGGAGCCTGGCCCATGGATTGTACCGCGCCTCCAGGATGTCCGGTACAGTAAACTGTCCGAACCGGCGCACCCGGGCCGCGATAAAATAGACGACGACGAATCCCAGCCATCCGCCGGCGCTCCCGATGAGGGAAGAGTACCCGTGATGGTACGACAGGTCGGCGACACTAAAAATATCTCCCGAACCGATCCAGGTGGCCAGGAGTGTTCCCACCAAAATCGGAGCCGTCAGCGTACGGCCCGCTACGAAAAAATCCTCCTTGCTTTTAATCCGGTGAAACAGGAAAATACCCACGGAGAGCAGCACCACAAGATACCCGACAATAGTAAAGACATATGTCATGATCCAGTCCTTTCACACGATAGCATTCGAACAGGTTGATCCGGTTAATGCATGGCCCTGACGTCTTCTTCAATCTCTTCCAGATTCCCCATGGCAACAGCCATCGTATGAACCGTATCACGATCCAGCACCCATCGCAGGGCCTCCTCGTACGATGGCTTGCTCTCAGGATTCGGGGCAAAGGGGCCGGCTGAGCACGTCTTCATGGCCACGATGCCCGTTCCATGGGCCAGTGCTTTTTTCATTTCCTTTTCGAGCGACGTTTGATCCCACTCGCTGTGGCGACCGCTCTGTGAATGAATGTAGGAACCCTTATGATTGTAAGGAATCATGATCACATCGTAGAATTGAGCCTGATTTGCAGCCTGCATGACCTCAACCTGATTTGTATGGCTGGAAAATCCATGAGCTCTGATCTGACCCTTCTTCTTGGCTTCCTGGAAAAACGTCATGATCGTTTCGTGACGAACCATATCCATCGACCGAACACCATGCAGTAGCATCACATCGATGTAATCCGTTTGGAGTGCTTTTAGGCTCTCGGCGAGAGACCACTCCATCATCTTTTTGATTCTCTGGGAAACGGAGGCGGATTGCAGATTTTCCTCATCCTGTCTCAACCGTAAACTGATTTTCGACTGAATGATGAGCCGGTGACGGTTCTCCTTGATCGTTTCGCCGACCATGAACTCGTTCTGACCGTTGAAATACGACCGCCCGGTATCGATAAAAGTCACGCCGGCATCCAACGCTGTCTTAAGCAGTGCGGACTCCATCGTCCTGGAAGCACCAAAACCCACCGACGACACCTCCATGCCGGTGCTGCCCAGGAGTCTATACGGTGATGGAAGCTTCTCAAGAGGGGGATGGGAACCTGAACGTACCCTAGGTTTGGTGCCGACGAATCCCAGGGCGACCAATCCCGTGGAGGATTTTTTCAGGAATCCTCTTCGGGATATCCTTCGCTGTTTTTTATTCCCCATGAGGAACGTCTCCTTAATGCGGTACAGGGATAATCTACTCCCGGATTGTCTTTATTGCGGTTGCCTTACCCATGGCTGCTGTCAACGAACCGATGACGACCAACACAGCCCCACCGATGCTCAGCAGATTGAGGTTTTCGGGGGCGACGTACTCGGGAAAAACGGAAGCCCCGATTTTCATGGCAACCACCGTTATGAGCGGTACGATGGCAATCACGGCACCCACCCGGCTGGCCTCCCAGTGATCCAGGGCCTCGGCAAAGCTTCCGTAAGCGACCAGTGTGTTCAGGGCACAAAAGGCCAGCAGGAGCAGGGACGTCCGGCTCAGGTGCAGAAGTTGTCCGGGGTGTGATGCGGCTAAGAAGAACACCACGCCGCATGCGTAAATGAACAGTAAAATCGTCTCAGAGGCAAAAACACGTAACAGCTGTTTTTGAACCAGGGCATACACGGTCCAGGTCACAGAGGCAGCCACGATCAATAGTACACCCAGGGTAAAATCCGTCAACCGGTACAACAGATCATCCAGCCGTTGATTGAAAAACAGAGCCAGTCCGATCACAAAAACACCGAATCCCAGCCATTGCATACCGGAGAAAGATTCTTTAAAGAACAGGATGCCTCCCAGTAGGAGAAGCATCGGCGCCAGTTGTATGACCACCTGAGAAGTACTCGGTGTTAGAAAATCTAAACCCAGCAAGTACAAGACATAATTACTGCCGATACCGATTGCCGCTAAAAGTATCCACACAATCCGCCTGCCGCGAAGCTTTTTAAAAGGAGACAGGCCACGCTTTCGTACGATAAACACACCCAAGACCAGAGCCGCCACTAAGAATCGGTACCAGGTGATGGTGTAGGGATCCATGTCATCCAGGAGGATCTTCAGGGCGATGGGGAGAACGCCCCAGAAAAGGGCTGTGTTGAGCGACAGGATGAAGCCCAGTTTCCAGCGCCCCGTGGTCGTATGCCTGCTCATTCATGCTCCCTTTGGTCATTCGACCGACTGTTAAAGAGCCATTCCGGAGGAATCAACCGCTCGAGATACGCCCGGTATGTGTCCGGCAGCAAGGCCAGGCCCACCTGAAACGAGGCGTTCATCCAACCGAAGCCTTCTTTCGTCATATAGGAAAACCGAGTGCCCACATTCCCGTATTCGGCGAACACCTCATGACTTCGCCGTACCACGTCGAACTTCTCCGGGATGGTGCCGTTGTAATCCGCGGCGTTCCGGGCGATGGTGTAGAGCCAACGGTAGATCAAACGATGGGTCAAATCGTCGAATCCATAATTGAGGAGTCCTCGCCAGGCCAGCATCTGATGGGGTGCCCACCCGGAGGGATAATCCCACTGCCGTTCCGGACGCGACGCGGACACAGGGCCCCTGGATGCCTCGTCAGAGGCAGCGATGCCTCCTGCCATTTCAAGGCGTGTCAGCGCCCCTTGGACGAGCCGTTGGGCATCCTGGGTGGAGATCAACCACGTTTCCGGATGTTCACTATGACATGCCCAGAGTGGATAGAATGTCGTGGCACTCATATAGACGTGCCGTTTCTGATGGCTGACATCGTAATCGAAAAATAGCCCATGAGATTCATCCCACAGGTATCGGCGTATAAGCGCCTTGCGCTGCTCTGCCCGACGTCTCCATTCCTGAGACGATTCGACCTGTCCGTTATCCAGGATGAGGGAACCGCCAAATTCCTCATCCAACACACGGGCGATATCGATTTCTGTCTTGTACAGCAGCGAATTCAGGTCCACCGTCACAAAATCGGCACACCGGTCACCATCCACATGCCACCGGTATGTCGTATCGTGTCCCGACTCCCGAACTGCTCGGTCATGGACAAAAAACCGATCCAGTGCCGGCACTTCGATATCTGCCTGTTTATACAAACGCTCAAATTGCCGGATGTCCATGCCTCGGGCCTCGGCATAGGGCCTGTAGATGGCATCAAAATGACCCGGTTCGACCTCCAGGGGAGGTCCCGTACCGGATCCGAAGTACCGGCTGAGTCCGGTTTCGGTGAGATGATCCGCATTCATCCACACGGCATGATACTCCCGGATGGCTGCCATGACGACCTCCTTCAGCCAGTCCTTGGATTGCGATGTCTTGGGAAAACCTCTGTATACGGCCAGGGCCATTGACGTCAGAAAAGGGGGCTGCGAACGCGTCAGGTAGTAGGAACGGTTTGCATTCAAGACCTTTCCGTAATGCACGATCTGGTAGACCAGGTTGTCCACCATCGATCTGGCAAGATCGATACGGCCATCCGCGAGCAGGCCCATCACGATAAAATAGCTGTCCCATCCGTACATTTCGTTGAACCGTCCCCCGGGAACGACATACGGGAGACCGACGACGCTGCCCCCATCATCGACCGTCAACCCGAGACTCAGAAGCCCATGCCTTCCGTTAAGACGTCTTACATATTCAGGCGTGATGATACGGGGCAGTCGCACGACTCGGAACGGACCATCGGAGTCGGCCTCGGAAAGTGTAGAAAAATAATCCAACGCGAAGGTATCCGTATAGGGCACATAGAGGAACGGTAATCCATCGGTCGATGTCTTTTCATCCTTCAGGACGTAAACCAGACGGTCTCCGTTAATACGTCGTGTCAGGCCGTCCCAGTAGACATCCCGAATCATCCTGGAGATGCGCCGGACCGGATTCTCGAAAATCCGCCGGAAATCGAGGGAGGCCACATCCCTCCCCGCATCATCGGCCTGTTTCAGTTCCTGGAGGAGGTTGGACAGAAATGCGGTTCCCATGACTTCATACACCCGGCCATCGATGTCCAAGAGAGTAAATCGTTTATCACCACGAATACCAGCCTGAATGCACCTATCGTCTATCGTGATCTTTTTATCGCCGTCTGTGTCTTCTTCTGATATCAATCGGTTGAGGTTTTCCTGAACAGCGACACGAATCATGCCTTTAGGTTCTTGTTCTTGACCGTCAACCGGAGCGTGGAGAAGGCTCAATATCATAACAAGGATGCCCCGTTGGACAAAACGCACCCGGAAAAACGTCTGGTTCCGAACCCACGGAACAGTGCCCCTACCGGCTTTATATTTTTGGATTTTCATAAAATTTATCACGCTTTTCCTATGATGATGAAACCACGTCATCCAAAATCCCGGCCAATGTTTCCGTCTGCACCCGCCGTTCGTACTGTTGGATGCCCTTCCAACGGGGAATCGACAGCTTCAGGTCACCCCGTTCCCACAGGGTGAATGCCCGTAAAACCTGTGCCGCCACGCCCGCTGCATCATCCGGGGGAACGACCGATCCCCGCGCATATTTCAGGATGAGTTTCTCAGCTTCCCCTCCGGGCACCAGGGCCAGGATAGGCTTGCCAGCGGCCAGGTACTCAAAGATTTTTCCGGTCACCAGGTCCGAACCGGTTTTCTCCGACACCATGAGGAGGAGCAGGTCCGAATCCATCATCATCTCGATACAGCGTTTATGGTATACATACCCGACCACCTGGACGACATCATCCAGATTATAACGGCGAATCATACCATCCAGATCGATTCCGTATACAGAACCGACGAGTTGAATGCGGAGTTTGTGCCTCAATTCGGGCCGATCCCGGAGTGCCAGTTCGACTCCCCGAAGAAACACATCCGGATTCCGCACTGGGTCGAGGGCACCGCAGTAGGTCATCGTGAATCGAGCCTGGGAATGAGGTTGTACACCGGCAAAATCCGCCGGATCGTACCCGTTGGGCAGCGTGGAAAAATACATCTCAGATTTTCCGGATCGCCCCATCAAATCCTCCGTGATGGGTGCGGATACCGTGATAATGCGATCGGCCGCACGCACCACCCGCCCGACCTGCCGGTCGTTTATCCACTTATGGATGGGCGTGGGCGTGCGCTCGTACTGCTTGGTACGCCAATTATCCCGAAAATCGGCGATCCAGGGGAGACCCGTTCTTCGTTTGAGCCCGAGTCCTGCGAGATGCACGGACTGGGGCGGTGACGTCGTAAACACCACGTCGATTCCCTGAGAATCCACCCACCGTCGGGCTTCCCGAAGTGCATAGGGAACCCAGAGTATCTTTGAATCCGGCACCAGGAGCCATGACAGGAACGACCGATTCAGAATTTCCAGGAACGGAAAACGTCGCTCCCTGGAAGGCTCAGCATCCATCTTCCTTCTCCACCTCCGGACGAGTCGCTGCGGGTCGAAGGATTCGGTGCGGATGATCGTTCGATCCTTGACTTCCTCCAGGAGTGACGCGTCCCGGGCATGGTAGAGCACATCCTTGACCGTGAGCACGATGGGCTCCCACCCGAAAGCAGGAAGATACCGGGCGAATTTCAATGTCCTTTGAATGCCCCCAGCTCCTATGGGAGGAAAATAATAGGATATGATGAGCACCCTTTTCATGAACCCGGTTTCTCGAAAATCACGTACGTGCGGACACCCTCGGAAATCCATCGGATGAAGAACGAATGAAGCCCCATGCCTTTTATCAGCCGGTAAACACCCAGCATCATGCCGTCGTACAGGCGTTGATTAAAAACAGTCCATGCCGGACTTTGAACCGTCATGCGATTCAAGAAATTCGACAGATGGAAGATGACGAGAGGTATTTTTGACGCATACTTTATTTCTTTTTCCAGCGTACCCCTTTCAACCGCACGGAATCCGACGTCCTCCCCCATCCTGGCCAGTTCCTCGGGACGAAAGGCCGTATGAAAATACCGATCTCCCTCCATCCCGTGAACACCGTACGCCTTCATCAGGCCCACCTCGGCCCACTCGGGCCGGCCGTCGCGATAGTTGGGCGTGGTCACCAGGGCATGGCCTCCCGGCACCAAAAGCCGGTGCATCCCTTCTAAAACCTTTTCAGGATGAACGACATGCTCCAGGACTTCGGAACAGAGGACGACATCAAAAGTTTCATCTCGAAAACAGTCCAGCGCTTCTGCATCGGCCACGACCAGGGGCGTGTCGTACCCCCTGTCTCGTATCTTCTTCAAGGCATGCCACGAAAGATCAACACCGACCTTCTCCCCCCCTTTGTATGCCTTCAGGTACATGCCCCGATTGCAGCCCACATCCAAAAATCGGCCCTTACAGGAAGAGAGGCGGTTTAACACGAACGCTTTCCGCAGCCGTCCTTTCAGGGTTCTGTAAACGATCTCTTCTTCGGGATACTTCTCTCCCACCTCTTCGTAAAAACGCCGGTACGAGTCCGGCCTTACGCTGTCCATGTTCAACCGTTCCCCTCACGGCTACGGAATAATTTCCGTACCGCGGATATCTCATCTGGAACATAAAACCGAAACACCCACAGGAGCGGGAAGAGCGATGCCAACAGGAGCACCCTGTAGATCGCAGCCTCACCCATAAAAACATGCGTATATAAGAAGAATACACCTGCAAAGACAATCAGAATTTTCACGATCCGTCCGATTTCGTAAGGAACGGGATAGAGTCGGCGGGTGACCAGGTAAAGGACCAGTGCCATGGCAACATAGGATATAAACGTGGCCCAGGCAGCGCCCATGATGCCCATGCTGGGAATGAGCAGGATGTTCACAACCACGCTTACCAGAGCCCCGGTTCCCGTGGCAAAGGGTATGTATACGGTCTTTTTCTTCAGATAAATGCCCACGACAAAATTTGTATACACGCCCAACATCAGGTAGGCCAGCATGACCACGGGAACGATCTTGATCCCCTCGACATACTCCAGACGCATCAGACTGATGCCGAAAAGTTGAAAATGCACGATCTCCTCGATGAAAAAGGAGATGACCAGGAAGAAGAATCCGGTCACGATCAAATAGTACGTCAGCACCCGTGCAAAAATGAGCGGAGCATCGTCCTGCTTGGAAGTCGACAGGAAAAAAGGATGCCACGCGAAACGGAACGCCG
>CAZTKR010000153.1:0-8748 GCA_964614115.1 uncultured bacterium
GTGCAGTCCCTTCGGGCGTAAACGCCAGATACGGCATCTCCGTATCGGGATCATCGAATGTACACAGAGGAATCCGAGAATAGAGTTTTTCATTGTGGTGAATATAGGATTGCAGATCTTCATCCGTCAACCCAGCCGTCCGTTGAATGACACGTTCCAGGTCGGCATCGTCTTTAGCGAATCCGCGGATGATCCGGAGTCTCCGGTTCTGATCCGGTTGGAGGGTGATGGACTTTTCCAGGGCGATCACTCGGGCCAGGTCTTCCACAGAGCGAGGCGTCTTTTCACGACACCGGATATATGATAAAAAATCATTTTCTGAGAGGCTCGTCACCTCATCCGACACCATCCCCATCCTGTCCAGCGAATCGACGGCCGCCACCAGGTATCCTCGGATTTGCCCGTTACCGGCCTGCCTGTCGGTAAAGGATGTCTGTTCGGTCTCCCGGGCCAACAGTGTGTATACACCGCTCGTCTCATAATCCCGGCGATAGACATTGTAACGTACGTGGGGGTCGATCCGGTTCCAGGAGAGGCGGATGCACCTGCCATCATCCCATATTTCTTTTTTGAGCATAGGTGGATTCAGGGACGATGCCATGGGAGCAAACGTTACGTCCCGCCGTTCTCCCTTCGACTCCAAATTCTCTATCACACCCGTATGGATGGCCACCTCCCCGGTTCGCCGACACATGACCGTGATCGTGTAAGCATCACCCGACTTGATTTCGTCGAAATGCCCCAATTCGATGCCGTAGAAAGCGTATCGATTCACATTCTCGTCATAACTGCCCCATCGCGGGGCTGTGTCCGTCAAAATCCGATTCTTATCCCCGTTGAGGACAACCATGATGCGTGGCCTGGGGGTGTGGTGACACCGTTCTCCATCGGCATGGTGCATGCGTCCCCGGACGACGTACACCGGACTCGTCTCCGGTTCGACTCGATGGGGAATTCGAACCGCACCCTCTGAATAATTGTAAAAACTCGTCATCCCATCGGGCGGCTCCGACAGCATGAATACATCGTGTACCTTATCGACAAAGGGTATGTCGTGATCGAGTACCCATCCGTCTGGCAATTCCTCGTGGATACACATGACACCGTTCCGTTGATGATGAAATCGGACACAGTCGAACGTGCGATAATCGTTTCGCAGGAAGGGTATCATGGTTATCTCGACAGATTCGTCCCCCAGGTTTCTGATCTCGATATCCTGAATGGCCAGCCGTGAGCTGTACACAAGAAACGTAACATCGACCCGGATTTCCCGAAACGGTTGAAAGGTGTATGTAACCATATCGGCGTAGGAAGCGTGAATCACGGGTTCTCGAAACATTTCCTTCAGCTGGTAGACATACGCATCGCCGCGCTTGAAGGCCAGACACCAATCGCCGGCCGTATCCGTGATGAAATCCAGGCCCTTGTTGGGATCGTAGAACACAAAGTGAAATCCCTCGTCCAGCGTAAACTCCGATCGTTCCATGGCGGCTGCGTACGTTGTATACAGGGGCGAATCGCGAGTGGCGGAAAGATTGGATAAAAAAGGCTGCTGCGCTTCCAGAACAGATGAAGTGGACAGGACAAAGAGCAGCACAATACCCACGTTACGAATCGAATACCTTCCCATAATCGTCGATCCCAAAAAGGTGATATCTGAAAATATATTCTAGTCTAGAACGATTTTGATCTGTTTCTGTACGAACGTCTCCTGGGATGGCGGAAAGGCGACATGCAGGGTGATGACCCCGCCGTCGCTCATGTGATGGATTTTTCCTCCCTGCAGACGTTGTACATCTTGATCGAAAACCCTCAGAGCAAATTCACCCACCGTATCCGATTTACCCTCCAGATCCACGGTATAGGTGTTGCCCGTTAAGCGGGCATTCCGTATGCGATACCCCGTCGATTCCTCGCCCACGCTCGGCCTGGGCATGACCGGGATCATCCCGATCCCGTGGCGATGCGTGAGTGTCACCACGGATCGATCCTTCACATCGAACACCACGGGTTCTTTGAGCAGCCCGCGATGGGTTTCGGGATGAAATATTACGGACTCCCCGTCCACCGTCATCGCTTCGACGATCATGCCATCGGGTATCTCAGGATAGAGGTGTACGGTCACAGGCTTTCCGCTTTTCTGCGACAGCGTGAACGTGGTCTTATTGGCGAATCGCTCCATGTGCATCGACAGGTAAGCATCGCCCATTCGAAGGTTATTCACCCCGACGCGATCCCAGTGCAACGGAAAACGGGGTTTTAATTCAGCCGTATTCCGGAGGGCATGGGGTTTCCAGCCGATCATTCCTGTGATACCGGGATGGAGCACGTTGGTCTCGGACCAGCACTGATGGGGACACACACCCGACGGCTCGTAAACCGTCCCGTTCATCACCTCTTCCACGAAACCCTTGGCCCAGTGATTTTTAATCATCTGGTTGTTGTAGATATGGGAGAATCCCTGGACGGAACGTCCGTATGTGTATTCCGCCAATGCTGTCCAGCCCGTATACAGGGGCCATACACTGCCGTAGTGATATCCCCGTGGATTGAAGAGAGGAGACGCGGAACTCAGAATGCGGACACCCCAATCGGACGTAAACCCATTTCCAGCATAAGAATCGAGGACGGGAAGGACTTTCTCGTCGTCCAGAAGACCGTAATACATCACTACGGCGGGCAGTATCGTCTCTTCAGGATTGTACGACCCGTCATTGAGCTTACCGTAGTAGAAAAAATGGGCGTCATCGTTCCAGAAATCCGTGTTGAGCGTGCTCTGGACTCTCTCGGCATCCTGGGTATAGGCTTGGGCATGCTCCCGTTTGCCCAGGCACTGACCGATGTAGGCCATATCCATCAACGACCGGGCCCACAGGCCGGCCAGGTAAAACGTCGTGTGTGCACCCCACAGCTTCCCCCCTTCCACCCATCCGTGTCCGACGTTCGTATTCTCGATGAGTCCGTCCTTGTCCGTGTCTGTCGTATAGAGAAAATCCATAGCCCGTTTCAGGTGAGGCCAGCTTTCACGGATGAATCCGATATCCCCGGAACCACGCAGATAATGTGCCGCCAGAATAATATAGAGGGGCGTTGCATCGGCGGCATCGTAATGGATCACGCCACTGGTCGAGAATTCATGGAATATTTTACCGGAAATATCCTGGTATGTTTGAAAAAATGCCAATTGTTCTCTGACCTGTTCGAAATCACCGTAATCGTCTACGGCAAAGGCCGACCACGCCGCATCCCGCCCAAAATACCACCCGTACCCTGGCCGGCCGCTGATGGTATGACGGCCATCCCAGCCCTTGTCTGTCGTGGCATACCCGGCCACCAGGGCCGTGCCCAGCGTAGGCGTATTCACAAAAAAGCGATCCGTTCCCACCAGGGCCCACTTCCACAATCGGTTGAATTCTTCGTCAGGACTCTCTATCGTTACAAATGCATTCAACAGGTGGCGATAATGGTCGACGGTCTGCCGGTATTCGCGGATTGGATTCTCCAGCAAAGAACGGAAATGCGTGAGCGCTTCCTCTTTCCCCTGATCCGTACCCGTAATGGAAAAATGGAGGGAGTAATTATTCGACTCGTTAAGAGGAAAAAGCGTTGCATGCACGACCTGATTCATGTCTGTGGCCTGACCGGATAACGCATTTCCCTGCCATTCCACGTCCTCGTATTGCCCTTCGATATGTTGTTCCGGTGGGCAATCGGCACCAAATACACAGTAAAAATCACCCGTCTCGTCCTTCACGTGAAGCGCATGCAATCCATCGTCATACCCGAAATGGACATCCCCCAGCGCAACCTCATCGTACGGCCACATCCAGCGAAGGTCGCTCCGGAACTGGATCAACAATCGTAGATTCTCGGCTCCCTTCGATGCGTATCGAACGACAACACCCCCCTTTTCCATCGAGGGAAATACCGTTTCGATGATAGGGCCCGACGGGGATTGATAGGTGCGCTTAATAGATTCCGGCCGGATCTCGACTCGAGCCTTCATTTCCTCGAGCCAGAGGATCGAATCGCCCGCGACAATGCCAGCCTTAAAATCCCGGAGCACCCGAAACGGATGCACCCACACTTCATCGATGCCCGCCTTCTCCCTGCCCATGAACAGGGCCCGGCGACCCGCCAAATCGTAGAAATCCTCTCCGGGGTCTTCGATCATAAAAACCAGATCCGTGGCCGGCGGATTGGACCATTGCTCCTTTCGTGCAGGAACAACCGCCTCGGTCTGGATGGAAAACGGTTTCGGCTGATGATCAAACGCTTTCCAATACGTCGCTGACTCCTCGTGTTTTTTTTCATCGAGATAAAACAGACAATTTTCCACAAACCTCGCTAGTCTGCCGTGGAGCCGGTTCTTTCGGCTAAAATGGATGAATCCACCGACAGACAGTATACGGCCGTTCCCGTTGCCGTATTCCATCATCAGCCGATGGTCGCCGTGTATGGTGATATACGACTTCTCCACGGCGACAACCTTCCCCTCAACAGGAAAGACGCGTCCAGAGTAACCGATGAGAGGAAGCTGGTGATCCTCGAATCCGTCCCAGATGAACGCACCGCCGAACAATCCAGTAAATACGGGATGCCCTCGCCAGCTCTGCAATCCCTTCTGGTCGAAGAGCCAGTCATCCCAAATCGATATCCTGCGTATTTCCGGCTTTTGAGATTCGATGCCCGCATCATACGGTAGCAAGACCGCATAACCGGAAAGCAGAAAACGTACATTATGCTGAAAAAGCGAGGCAAACGCTGAAAGATTATCTTCGGATATCATCCACCGTTCATAGGAGGATGAATCGGGCATATGAATCCAGTACACGTCTATGTCGCTACTGCCGATGCTCTCTTCTTCGATGCGCACTTTTCGAGGAAGAATCCCGGCACGGTCTTCCAGCCATTCCAGGACAGCCCGATCCTCATCGGTCATGTCCTCGCCCACGATAACGTATCCAACCCGGACGGGACGACGAGAACATTCCGTGCAAACACAAAATATAATAATGGCAATAAACGCAAGATAAGAGAACCGGTGTGCTTTCATGGTGTGTCCGTGACTATCTTCAGATATCGTCGATGAGATACGGGAGGACGTTAACCTTCGCTGCCGTCCCAACAATAGGTACAGAGACGTTCCTTGGGCAATCCAATGGCATCCACCATATTGTCCAGAGTCTGGTATTGGAGTGTCGTTAGATTCAATCGCTTCTCTATCTGTTTTACCATGCTTGCGTATCTATCCGATGTGTCATCCGCGTATTCGTCGAGATACCTGTCGCTGGTCCCTTCCAGCTCATGGATGGCTTTCCGGGCGGCCAAGTCCAGCGCCGACCGGGACCGCGAAAAATTCAAGAATTTACAACTGTGCACCAACGGAGGACAGGAAGGCCGCATGTGCACTTCTTTGGCTCCGTACTCGTACAGTCGGCTTATAGTCTCCTTGAGTTGGGTACCCCGAACGATAGAGTCTTCGCAGAATAAAAGCCTGACATCGTTTATGATCTCTTTTATGGGGATGAGTTTCATCACCGCCACCAGATTTCGAATCTCCTGATCCTGGGGCATGAAGCTTCTGGGCCAGGTCGGCGTGTATTTTACGAACGGCCTACGATAGGGAATCCCGGCCTCGGTGGCGTATCCGATGGCGTGTCCGACACCGGAATCGGGGATGCCCGCCACGATATCGGGTCGTATCGTATCGTTTCTGGCAAGCATGGCGCCGCACCGGTTGCGAACGATTTCCACGTTGGTACCCTCATAATTCGATGAGGGATAACCATAATAAATCCAAAGGAACGAACAGATTTGCATGTGATCCGATGGAGGTTTCTTCTGCTCGACACCATCCTCGGACATGAAGACGATTTCACCGGGTCCCAGATACTTCTTTTCGGTAAATTCCAGATTGGGAAAGGCAGACGTTTCCATCGTGACAGCGTAGGCACCGGCCTTTTCTCCGATCACCACCGGTGTACGACCCAGCCGATCGCGAGCGGCGTATATGCCCTTGTCCGTGAGTAACAACAGCGAACAAGAGCCTTCTATTTTTTCCTGGGCATTCTGAATACCCTCTTCGTACGTTCTCTCCTGATTGATCAGGGTTGCCACAACTTCTGTGGGATTGACCTCTCCTCCGCTCATCTCAGAAAAATGAATGCCCCTTTTATTGAACGCTTGTTTCATCAATTGGTCGATGTTCTTAACAACACCCACGGTAACGATGGCATAAACACCCAGATGGGAACCCACGATCAGCGGCTGATCCTCATAATCACTGATCACACCAATGCCCTTGTGGCCTTCCATACGCACGATGTCATTTTCGAATTTGGAACGGAACTGTGAAGTCGTGATATCATGAATGTATCGAAGGAATTCATCGGCATTCCGTACAGCTATGCCGCCCCGTCTCGTTCCCAGATGCGAATGATAATCGGTACCGAAGAATAAATCCCGAATAGCATCTTCCTTGGATACAACACCGAAAAAACCGCCCATCTATATCCCTCCTTAAACAAATGGAGGTGACAGTGATCCCCCCCCTTGACTTTCCTGAACATCGTGCTGAATTCAACGGATAAGAAGGCCGGAAAGATCCCCATCACCTTCACGAATGAATAGATGCACCATGATAATAATAAACAAAACGAATACAATAATCAACCGGTTTCTCGGCGAATTCGAGGGATAATTACGTTTTGGGTTTCATTCCTTCGATTTTTTCCTTCAACAGTTCACTGATCCCGGCGATGCTGCCCAGTACGCCAGATGCTTCGTAGGGCAGGAAGACTTTGGTGGCCTGTCCATCGGCGATTCTCTGGAGTGCTTCCAGGTATTTGATGGCAATCAGGTCGTTGGTTGGATTGCCCGCGTGGATGGCATTATAGACCGTCTCGATGGCTTCGGCCTCGCCCTGGGCAACCGCCACCTTCTCGTATTTATGGGCATCGGCAACCTTTTTAATGGCTTCGGCCTGACCCTCCGCCTTTAAAACAGCCGACTTCTTCGCACCTTCGGCCTCCAGAATCATGGCTCGCCTCTCCCGTTCGGCTTTCATCTGGCGGTGCATGGCTTCTGTTACATCGGAGGGTGGTTCGATCTTCTGGAGTTCAACCCTCCCAACCTTAGTACCCCATTTGTCCGTGGCATCGTCTAGAATCTGCCGTAATTGCGCGTTTATGGTATCCCTTGACGTCAGCGACTCGTCCAGGGCCATATCACCCACTAGATTCCTCAAATTGGTCTGGGCCAATTTTGTGGCGGCCGCGTAAAAATTAGCCACGTTGTAGGTCACTTTCACGGGATCCGTCACCTCATAGTATACCACGGCATCGACTTCGACAACCACGTTGTCCTTGGTAATAACTCCCTGAGGGGGCACGTCGACGACCTGCTCCCGCATGTCGACTTTGTGGATTCTCTCCAAGAAAGGAACGATGAGTGTCAATCCGCTATCCGCTGTCCGCTGGTACTTGCCCAGCCGTTCGACCAGTCCTTTTTCCCAGGGCCTGATGATTTTTAATCCCTTGGCCATTATGATAAAAAGAACGATTGCTACTAAGATGAACGCAAACATATCAGTCTCCTTTCTCGACTCGTTTGACGATAAGATGGGTTCCGTCCAAACGGACCACAATAACTTTTTCTCCGCTGGGTATCACCTCGTCGTTCTCACTCTCCGCCCGCCATTCCTCACGTTCCAATCGAATACGACCGGTGCTGTTTTCATTGTTGATCTCCTCCAGCAAGACACCTTGTTTCCCGATATTTCGGTCAGCACCGATTCCGGGAGGTTGTGCCTTGGTGAGTTTTTCGGAAAATTTTCGGGAGATAAGGAACAGCACACCTGAAATCACGATAAAGCTCGCCCACTGCCAACCGGTACTCATGCCCACAACAGCCAACACGCAGGCCACAGCCGCACCGATACCAAACCACAACAAGAAAAATCCGGCCGTGAAAATCTCTCCAACAATACAGATCGCAGCCAGAGCCAACCAGAGCATCCAGTATTCCAAATCCACGAAATCACCTCCTTTTCATGAGAAAACGTGTCTATCTATATTTCAATATCACTTCATACACATTGGACGATAAACGACTCGGTTTCATGATATTAAACACCGAAGCCGTCATGATTATTCAGTGTTCCGGATGATTTGTTGGGGTGCCGATGGAACATCGGGATATCGAAACTCGAACCCGGTTTTCATCAAACGGCCGGGCGACACCCTTTGGCCGGAAAGGAGTAAGACGTCACCCATTTCACTGAACAAAAAACGAAGCAGGGCCGCTGGTACACGAAGCCACGAAGGACGATGCAACGCATCGCCGATCATACTAATGAAGTCCATATTTTTAACAGGTAACGGCGATGTGAGATTAAACACACCCTCGGCTTTTTCGCGTTTCAGCAAAAAATCAATGGCACGAACAACATCTTCGACATGAATAACAAAAGACCGGTGCTCATGGATTCGCCCAACCGACAGATGGAGAGGTATCTGAATTTAGAGACTCGATACGATAACGTAAGCGAATAGACCGCTCGTTCACAAATCAATCACCTGAATATACTGGAATTGGCTGACACGTTGATAACGTGCCACAGACATGCGAATCAAGGCGGATTCAGGAGAACTCACAAACTCGGAAAGATAGGGATGCTTCTCCGTGTAGAGTCTTTGATAACGATCTTTCTCTTGCCGATCTCCGATGTCCTGGGCTTCTCCGTAG
>CAZTKR010000154.1:0-8633 GCA_964614115.1 uncultured bacterium
CACCTGCGGGATCGCGGCCAACGGCGATCTGACCGCCCGGATACGCATCGATTAACAAACGAGGTGGATTCGTTGGACGAAAAACAGAGGATTGCTCTCATCGCCAGTGAACTGGGGATCCAGACACATCAGGTGAAGAATACCGTCGAACTCCTGGATGCTCAAAACACGGTACCTTTTATCGCCCGGTACCGCAAAGAAATGACCGGAAGCCTGGATGAAGAGCAGATTCGTACCATTCAGGATCGCATGCACTATCTGCGCAACCTGGAAGACCGGAAGAACACGGTTCTTAAAAGCATCGAGGGGCAGGGCAAGCTGACTCCGGAGCTGGCTCAAAAGATCGAAGCGGCCATGACGTTGCGGGAGGTGGAGGACCTCTACCTTCCCTTCAAACCCAAGAAACGAACCCGCGCGACAATCGCCCGTGAGAAGGGATTGGAACCCCTGGCACACCTCATACTGGAGCAGGAAATCACGGAAGGTGACCCGCTGGCCATCGCATCCGAGTACGTCGATGACGAGAAAGGCGTGGCCACTGCCGAAGATGCCTTGGCCGGTGCCCGGGATATTGTAGCCGAGAGGATTTCCGATGATGCGGACATCCGAACGGCCATCCGGGCACTGACGTTTGAAAGCGGACAGGCGGCATCCGCTGCCGTCGCGCCGGAAGCAGCCCGGGATTATGAAATCTATCAAGAATTTTCCGAGCCTGTAAAAACCATTCCACCTCACCGTATCCTGGCTCTGAACCGGGGGGAAAAAGAAGGCATGCTCCGGGTGTGGATCGATGTCGAGGAGGAAGAGGTAATCCGGAAAATCGAGAGCATATGCATCCGTAATCAGAAATCGATATTCACCAAAGAACTGCGCAAGGCCATCTCCGATGGTTATCGACGGTTGCTGGCTCCGGCCGTTAAGCGGGATGTCCGCCGCACGCTCACCGAGAAAGCCGATCAGCACGCCATCGACGTGTTTGCCGTAAATCTCAAAGCGCTCCTGATGACGCCCCCGCTACGCGGAAAAATCATCCTGGGCATCGACCCGGGTTACAGGACAGGCTGTAAGGTGGCTGTCATCGATAAAACGGGAAAATACGTAACTGGCGATACCATCTATCCCCATCCGCCTCAAAGCAAGTGGGAGGAGGCCAAAAACACGGTACAGCGCCTTATGGACGAGCATGGCGTCGATGTCATCGCCATCGGCAACGGTACGGCAAGTCGTGAGACGGAAAAGCTGGCGGCCGAGATCATCCACGAATCGAATCGGGATATTCAATACACCATCATCAACGAGGCCGGCGCCTCTGTTTACTCTGCCTCATCCATTGCCCAAAAGGAATTCCCAGACCTCGAAGCATCCATGCGGGGAAACATCTCCATCGCACGTCGGTTGGCTGACCCACTCTCCGAGCTCGTCAAAATCGATCCCAAATCCATAGGCGTGGGACTCTACCAGCACGATGTTGACCAGACCAAACTGACCGAATCCTTGGACCGGGTCGTGGAATCATGCGTCAACGCCGTGGGCGTAAACCTGAACACGGCCTCATCTTCCCTGCTAAGATACGTATCCGGCATCAACAGCCGTGTGGCCGAGCATATCATCGCGTATCGTGAAAACCACGGTGAATTCAAACGTCGGGACGAACTCAGGAAAGTCGGCGGTCTGGGTGATCATACTTTCTTGCAATCAGCGGGTTTCTTGCGTATTCCCGACAGCGATCGGTTTTTCGACAGCACGGCCGTCCATCCCGAATCGTACGAGTCTGCCCAGCGGCTGCTGGATCATCTGAACCTGGATGTGCACGACGTCCGATCCGACGGAACCGTCGTCAGAAAGACCATCCGTCAGAAAAAGCTGTCTCTGGACAGCCTCGCTCAGCAATGCGGCTGCGGCCTCCAAACCCTGACGGACATCATCGACAGTCTCGAGAAACCCCATCTCGATCCACGGGAAGCCATGGATTCTCCCATTCTTCGATCCGATGTAATGTCGCTAGATGACCTGTACGAGGGCATGGTTCTTAAGGGGACTGTCCGGAATGTCGTGGATTTCGGGGCATTCGTGGACATCGGCGTCAAGCAGGACGGCCTGATTCATCTCAGCCAGATGGCCAAGAAATACATCAAGCATCCCCTGGACGTTGTTTCTGTGGGAGACGTCGTGGAGGTCAAAGTACTCAGCGTCGATAAAGAACGCGGCCGCATCGGGTTGAGTATGATCCTGGATTAACCGACAGTTGAAGTAAAAAAACCTCGCAATCTTTCGATATGTGAGATTTTTTTATTGGGATAATTGATAGTTTATTTCCGGTGACACTTTACCTCTCAATATCGCATCCATCATCGATTTACGTGTCCGTGCCCGCACGTATTCATTCCTGCGTTCGCCTTCCCTGATTGCAGAAAGATTCATCAAATGTGATAGATGGAAACGGACGGCTTTGTGAAGTGGAGAGAGATGTTGTCTGGTCTCCGGGTCTCTCTGTCGTCCCAAGAATAAATCACTCCTTGCCCAGAAGGGATTTCCATTGCACGTTGTCGTATCCCATGAGCTGGGCGAACTCTTGCGACAAATTCTCTTCCAGGAGTGCGATGGCTTCCTCTTCTCGTGTGGGCAGGTGAATGATTCCGCCGGCAAACATCTCGTGCCCGCCGGCATTCGCCCGGACTGGAACCAGCTTTTTGATGATTTTCCCGGCCCTGGCCTTGCGGTTGGAGGACCGCAGGGAGAGGATCAGGCTCTCCTTAAACCGCCCCGTGCAAAAGACCCACCCCGTGTGCCTGTGCCGGAGCATCAGGTCTGCCGTCTCCGCGACGATTTCCGGAATGGGTACATTCCCCATGTGCACACAGATCAGATTGCGGTACGTTCGTGCGCGCAATAAAGCGCTGCCCAACGTTTCGAAATACGAATGCGGGAGCTTGGGGTAAGCGATATGGGCCAGCTTCCTCATATTGGCCTTGGGGTAAACAGCCAGATACGCATCGATATCCCTACGACTCGTCTCTCGGCCCAGATCCTGCGTTTCAGAACGGATCGCGTAGGCCAGGGCTGTGGCCAGATCTGTCGGTATATCCAGATCGTTCTGCATCAGCCATTCGATGAGCAAAGTGGCCGTTGCACCGTATTCTCTATCGATGAAAACAGCATCCGCCTTCATGCCACGCCGTCTTGAGTGGTGGTCGATGACGATATTGCATTTTACATCCGACGGCAGCGCATTGTTACCGGCCCCGGGTTGTGTGTCCAGCATGGCAACCACATCGTAGCTCTCGATGCGGATACGGCTGATTTTCTTCAGCGGTATCTTCAGCTCCCGCACCATTGCCTGATTCTCGGCTCTGCCGATAAGGCCTCCGTACACTAGGGTTGCTTTCATATCGTACAGCTTTTCCACCAGGTAGCTCAACGCAAATCCACTGGCCATGGCATCGGGATCGGGATTGTTGTGGAGTACGATCAACAAGCGCTTTTTTCCTCGAAAAATCCTTTCGAGTGTAGAAAAAATGCTCTCCATCCTATCGGATGCTCTTTTTTGTATGATAGCGCAATCCTTTATGTGATGATCAGGTCTATAAGCTCGCGCGTCTTTAGATCGAATACACGGATCAGATGATTGTTCGTATCGGCTATAAACAGCTTTCCCTGAAAAACTACGACATCGTTCGGCTCGAACAGGGGAAGGACGTTACAATCTTCATCGTCAATACGGCACATCGTATGCTCTGTACGGTGGATCAACGTGAAGATCTCCTGTGCCTGTAAATCGATCACTCGGATCGCATGGTTGTACGTATCTGCAATATACAGCATATTTCCCTCAACATCAAGTCCCAACGGATGCTGAAGCAGGACTTGATCGAGATGTCCATCCCTGTGGCCGAACACGAACAATCCCTGGCCGACGAGGGTCCTCACGCGATTATCATCGAGACCGACGTACCGGAGACCCGACACCTCACTGTCCGCGAAATAAAGCCGCGATCCTGCCATAGACAATCCACTGGGCTGGGCCAGGGCTGCAGTCCCCACGGGCCCGTCCACGATATTCTCCGCACCGCTACCAGCGTAATTTTCGATACGGTTCTTCTTGAGATCGAGCTTCCAGATTTGATGATTGCCGGCCATGGCGATATAAAGGATGCCGTTATCAACGACTACGTCCCAGGGGGAACTGAGGGCGACTTTCAGGGGATCTCCCGAGTAGTCCCGCACATAACCCTGCTCCCCCACACCGGCCAGGGTCTTGACCTGTCGTTTCTTTAAATCCGCGACGCGAAGGGCATGATTCTCCGTATCGGCAATGTAGAGCTTACCCTCAGCATAGGCAACGCCCTGCGGCTGACGAAACCCGGCCTTATCAAAGTCCCCGTCTGTAAATCCCGGCTGTCCGTTTCCTATTGTGTCCAATAATTTACCCCGGCCGGAATCCTGAAGCTGTACAACCAAAATCTGATGATTATTCGAATTGCTGATGAACAAACGGCGCCCTTTTTCATCGATATCGATTTTCCCTGGAAAGTGGAGCTCCCGTTCCGGGATGGGATCCAGGCGGATGGATAACTTCTCCGATGCCAGCATGCCACCCTTTTTGGCATCGGACAACACCTGGTGAATGGCCTCATCCAGATAATCTCTCTGACCTTCTCCAGACACACGGCTAATCACATCACCCTTGGCATCCAGCAGGACAAACGTCGGCCATGCGCGCACCCCATAAGCCGTCCATAAGCGGTGTTCGTTGTCCATCACCACGGGATGTTCGATTCTGTAACGATGGACGGCAGACCTCACATTGGTCTCTTCCCTCTCATTCAGAAATTTAGGCGAATGCACACCGATGACGACAAAGGGCTGATCCGCGTATTTCTTCTCAAGATATTTCAGGTCGGGCAGAATATGCATGCAGTTGATGCAGCAGTACGTCCAGAAATCCAGCAAGACCACATGGCCCTTCAGATCATCCATGTGGAGCGGTTTATCCGTGTTGATCCATGTGAGTCCATCGGGAAAATCGACGTTACGGTAAGCCATCTTGGCACCTCCTCTCACAGACGCATGGAATACCAGCAACAGTCCCACGGTCATGTATATCCATTTTTTCATCACAAACCTCCATTGGACAAACTTCCCTATTTAACAGGCGAATTTCAAAATGGTTTCATAAAAGCATAAAATAGTTGCTTCTGTACGATACATCCTGATGCGCTTTGGAGCTTTATTTTTCTTCGTAATAGGATGATTTTATCTCTCGCCGGATGCAAAAAGCATGATACGTGAGAATGTTGACGCTGGATGGCGAACATCTCAATCATCAGGCCATTCATCTGCTCTCGTACGATTGTAGTTCTATATATCGATAAATATTAAGAATACAGTGACTCGAGATTCTCTCGATGACCACTCAATCCGATAAAATTCCCACGAATAATCCACGACACACAAACAGGATACTTTCATGAACGAGAGCATGACGGCGCAGGCCGATTACTGAATTCATAAAAGTACGAAAGATATAACTTCATTCTTCGTAGACTCTGTCATATGGAACTCTGGCCGTATTAAAAGCTCCGGAAATGGCGTGGACATTAAATTCTTGCTTTTTTAAATATTTCAACTTATTTTAAAACAATGAAAAATACGCTGCCCTTACATCCTCCTCCTTCAGCAGTCTCATATCCTAGACGTTATATCTACTTCATTCTGCTTCTCATCAGTCTGGCCTGTACCAGACCCCCTACAGACACACACTCCGGCGTTATTCAGGGTCATATCCTTCTCATGGGACACGATCCTTTCCCTCAGCTTGCGCTGGAGGATACGACAGGAACCGTGTATATTCTCCGTTGTCCGGAAGAAACAAGAAAAAAACTGGAAAAACAGCAAGGACAGCGGGTACAACTCCACTGCTCATCCATCTTGAAAAACGAGCATCGGAATCAGGCAACGGTCAAACATTTCGAAGTCATC
The DNA here is from genome assembly GCA_964614115.1 of uncultured bacterium. Lineage (GTDB taxonomy): Bacteria > Zhuqueibacterota > QNDG01 > QNDG01 > DSAB01 > CAZTKR01. The sequence goes on from CAZTKR010000154.1 coordinate 5,980, forward strand.
GAAAACAAACCCTAATCGTGGAACATCGCAAGGAGAATCATGGGTCGTTCAATGATACGTCGGTCTTTTGCCTTCTTCATTCTCTGCTACACGATATCGACCGCCACAGCGCAAGTGGATAACATTTATAAGGATTACCCCATATCAGCAATTTCAGAAGGACGTCCAACCAAAGCGATTCCGGGCTCCCACGTCTTGAGACACGTGGAAAAGCAGATTCAAGCCTATCTACGAACGCATCCCGAGTCACAACCGGAACATCTCCTCAAGAGATCCGCATCGTGGGGATTCCAGGTGGGCGACACAAGAGCCTGGTGGGCCACAGACCTGGTCCTGGATGAGGAATACCAAGTCCCGTCTACCTGCAGAGCCGTCGGTCAACATTGTTACATTTTCGTGGAGGATGCTCTCTGGGAATCAGGCGGGAATGGACGCGTGACACAGGCAGCCGTCGATTCCGTAAAAGATGTATTCGATGAACGGACGCCCGCCGATCCGACCAAGGGTATCTATCAGATCGTCGTCGAAACATTCGGCGACCCGCCCGATGTGGATTCTGACCCACGGATCATCATTCTCATCCTGGACATCATCGATGGATACACGGGCACAGGCGGCTACATAGGGGGCTATTTTGGTACTTGGAATGAATATCCCGACGGCAGTCTTGCCATAGGCGGACGCAGGAGCAATCAGGCCGAAATTTACTATGTGGACGCCAATCCGGGCAATCTGACCACCACCTTCGGTCTGGAGAGTGCCATGCTGGTTACAGCACATGAGTTCCAGCATATGATTCACTGGGCTCATGACTGGAACGAGATGGTATTCGTGAACGAGGGCTGCTCGGAAATCGCATCCGTCGTATGCGGATATCCTCTTCGAACCCAAACCGGCTATCTGGATGAAACCAATATCTATCTGTTCCAATGGCGAACGTATGATCTGAGTAAGGTGCTGAACGATTATGCGCGCGCCTCCCGCTGGACTCTCTACCTGAAGGATCAATTCTCGAATGACTTCCTGAAACGACTCGTTGATGCCGACGGAAACGGGATAAACGGCATCAACCAAGCCCTGGCATCGGATACCCCGTCAACGCCACGTCGCTTTATCGATGTGCTGGAAGACTGGATGCTGGCCAATTATATCAACGATCCTGCCGTGAATCCAGCATACGCGTATACGTACGATCCGGTGCCCCAGGTCAATCCGACGCGAACGCATCAGGACCCCAACGTACCGTCAACATCCGAGTCTGTTCAGAATCTCGGCGCCCAGTATATTACGTTCTCCGGGGGGCTAAATTTGTCAGTGACGTTCACGTCATCAGCCTCCTCCCTGCTGATCAAAGCGGTCAAGATCGGCAGCACCGTGGTGGAAGACGTACCCTTGAACACCCCGTATCATGTCTCCGACTTCGGAACAACCTTTTCCCAGGTCACGTTCGTCCTCATCAATAAACATCAGACGAGCAGTGCAGCTTATACCTACTCGGCCACGGGTACTCTGGACAACGCTCCCATTGAACTGGCCTACGACGACGGCCAGCCGGAGGGCTATCTGCCTCTCAGTCCCAATGACACGATGGTTGTTCACTTCGGCGGTGTTGCCAATACAAGACTGGAAACCATCGACATCGCCTTCTTGCAGCCGGGAACGATTAAAATGGGAATCAACTGTTTTGCCGGAATTTTTAGTGCCACTCCTGTCGGTCAGCCTCTCATCCCGCCATTCGATGTCGAATGCACCACAACGGTTTCTTCATTTCCGTATCCGGTTCCTTACGACAACTGGGTAACCGTCGATTTTACCCAGCAAAACATCAACGCTTCTTCGGACTTCGTCATATGGTTGGTGGTGGGAAACGATGCTTCTCGACCGGGGGTGATGGTAAGTTCGGAACCCGATGACGGTATCTACCATTCCTACACGTATCTTCAAGACAGGCAGAACTGGTTTATCCTGGGTGATTCCGACCAAGAGGGACACATTTTCAAATACCTCATCCATTCGACACTGCGATTGATAACGGATGTTCCAGAGACGGCCTGTACGGCCCCCACCCAATTCGATCTGTACCCAAACTATCCCAATCCTTTCAACCCTCGAACGTCTATTCCATACAGCCTGCCGGAAGACACGCGTGTCTCTGTTCGTGTTTACGATGTGTCGGGTAGAGCCGTCAAGACACTCATCGACATCCAACAGACCGCGGGACTGCATACAGTCACCTGGGACGGCAGGGATGAGGGTGGCAGATGCGTTTCCAGTGGTATCTATTTCATTCGATTGGAAGCGGGCGATTTCAGGAAAGTTAGAAAAATCACACTCGTCAGGTAACAAGGGCGGCTTGTTCGCCCCGGCTCGAGGAGCTGAATCACCGAATCAGGCATTTCACCAGGACGGGCCCTTTGGTTATCCGCATGACGTAACGATTTGGGATTTTCTTCTTTTCGATATACATGCATCAGGCATGATAAATGAAACCGTTATTCATGAATAATGCACCATCGTGTCTCGTTTATTATTTATGGCTGATAGTATTCACAAATAGAAAAACGATGCTTTGAAAATAGTGGGAGGAATGAACCATGAGGTCATTCGTACAGACATCCCGTAGAACCATCATTCCATTTTACCTGTGGATAACG